>JACQPS010000171.1 GCA_016207445.1 Gemmatimonadota bacterium
GAGTGTGAGCGACCTGCAGGAGAGCACGGCGCGGCCGGAGCGCGTGCTGGGCCTCCATTTCTTCAATCCGGTCCACATCAACCGGCTGGTCGAGATCGTGCGCGGCCAGCGCACGGCGCCGGAGACGGTGGCCGCCGCGCTGGCGTTCGTGCGGCGCCTCGGCAAGGACCCGATCGTCGTGAACGACTCGCCCGGCTTCGCGTCCTCGCGTCTGGGCGTGCTGCTCGGCCTCGAGGCGATGCGCATGGTCGAGCAGGGCATCGCCAGCGCGCAGGACATCGACCGCGCCATGGAGATCGGCTACCGCCATCCCATGGGGCCGCTCCGCCTGAGCGACCTGGTCGGGCTGGACGTGCGGCTCGACATCGCCACCTACCTGCACGAGAAGCTGGGCGCCGAGCATTTCCGGCCGCCGGAGATCCTGAAACGGCTGGTGGCGGAAGGAAAGCTGGGCAAGAAGACCGGCCGGGGGTTCTACGAATGGAACGAGTAGGCGCGCAGCGCATGAGCTTCGAGACGCTGCTCGTGGCCGTGCGGGACCGGGTCGCGACGATCACGGTGAACCGCCCGGACAAGCGCAATGCGCTGAGCGCGGCGGTGCGCCGCGAGCTGCTGCAGGCGCTCGAGGCGCTGCGGCAGGACGACGAGGTGCGCGTCGTGGTCTTCACGGGCGCCGGCGACAAGGCGTTCATCGCGGGCGCGGACATCGCGGAATTCGCCGAGCGCACGCCGCTCGAGCAGCGGCAGGCCATGGACGACCGGCGCCCCTTCGACCAGGTGGCGGCGTTCCCGAAGCCGACCATCGCCATGATCAACGGCTACTGCCTGGGCGGCGGCTGCGAGCTGGCGATCGCCTGCGACCTGCGCGTGGCCGCCCGCTCGGCACGCCTCGGCCAGCCCGAGATCAAGCTGGGCATCCTGCCGGGCGGCGGCGGCACGCAGCGGCTGCCGCGGCTCGTCGGCTTCGGGCGGGCCATGCGGCTGATCCTGACGGGCGAGATGGTGGGCGCCGAGGAGGCGGAGCGCATCGGGCTGGTGGACCTCGTGGTCGATGACGACGCCCTGGCCGCACGCACGCGCGAGCTCGCCGCCCTCCTCGCCTCTTACTCCCCCGTGGCCCTGCGCCTGGCCAAGGATGCGGTGCGCGCCGCCCTCGAGATGCCGCTCTCGGCCGGGCTGCGCTACGAGCGCGAGCTGTTCGTGACCGCGTTCACGAGCGAGGACAAGCAAGAAGGCGTGCGGGCGTTCCTGGAGAAACGAGCACCGGAGTTCCGCGGACGCTAGGAGGCAGCCATGAAGGAGCCATTCGGCGGCGAGCGGCCGATGCCCCGGCGCGTGAGCCCCTTCGGCGAGGACGTGAGCGAGCAGGATCCCGCGCAGGCGGCGGAGCGCATCGACGCCGCCGCGCGCAAGATCCGCGGGCTGCGCGCGCAGCTCGGCTCGGAAGGCCTGACCATCTCGGCCACGCGCGACCTGATCGACGAGCTGGCGGGCGCGCTCGAGGCCGCGGCGCGGGCGCTGCGGGGCCTGACACACTGAGACCGGAGCCTGCGATGCGCGCACGCACGGCGCGGCGGTTGGCCATCGCCTTCTTCGCGCTGTACGCGCTCGTCCTCACCTATCCCGGGGTCCTGCCCTTCAACCGCATCCGGCCGCTCGTCTTCGGGCTTCCGTTCATCATGTTCTGGGTCGCGCTCTGGGTGGCGCTGGCCGGCGTCACGCTCTGGCTGACGCACCTGGCCGCGCGGCGGGAGCGGCGGGGTCGCTGAGGCGTGGAACGCTGGCAGGTCGTCACCGTCGTCGTCGCCGGCTACCTCCTGCTGACGCTGCTCATCGGCCTGTTCGCGGGGCGCCGCGTCAGCGCCAGCGTGGCCGGATACGTGGCCGCGGACCGCCAGTTCGGCTTGCTCGCGCAGTACTTCGTCACGGGCGCCATGATCTTCAGCGCGTTCGCCTTCCTGGGCGGCCCGGGTTGGGCGTACGCGCAGGGCGCGGCCGTGTTCTACATCCTGAGCTACGGCGTGCTCGGCATCGCGCCCTGGTATGTCCTGGGGCCGAAGGCGGGCCGGCTCGGCCGCCGCCTCGGCTTCGTGACGCAGGCCCAGCTCGTCGCGGGCCGGTTTCCCAGCCGGTCGCTCTCGCTCCTGCTCGCGCTGCTCTCGGTCGCCGCGTTCGTCCCCTACATCATGCTCCAGATGAGCGGCGCCGGCATCGTCTTCCGCGCGGTGACCGACGGCCACGTGCCGTTCTGGCTGGGCGCGGCGGTCTCCTATCTGGTGGTGCTCGTCTACGTGCTCTTCGGCGGCGTGGCCGCCGTCGGATGGACGAACGTGTTCCAGGGCATCATCATGATGAGCGTGGCGTGGGGGCTGGGGCTGTACATCCCGATCCATCTGTACGGCGGCGTGGGTGCGATGTTCGAGCGCATCGCCGACGCGCGGCCGGAGCTGCTGACGCTGCCGGGGCTGAACGCGGGCGGCGAGCCCTGGAGTTGGGGCGCGTACTCGTCCGCGATCCTGGCCTCCGCGCTCGGCTTCACCCTGTGGCCCCACCTCTTCATGAAGTCCTACACCTCCCGCGACGACGACACGCTGCGCCGTACCGTCATCCTGTTCCCCACCTTCCAGCTCTTCTTGATCCCGATCTTCCTGGTGGGGTTCGCGGGCGTGCTCTACCCGTCGCCGCCGGAGGCGCCCGACTTCATCATGCCGCACATGATCCTCCAGACCGGACTGCCGGCGCTGGTCGTCGGTCTCTTCTGCGCGGGCGCGCTCTCCGCCTCCATGTCCACGGGCGACGCGCTCATGCATGCGGCCGCGTCCATCGCGGTGGAGGACGGCGTGCGCCCGTACGTCCGGCTGACCGACGCGCAGCAGCGGCTGCTCATGCGCGCGCTCGTGGTCGTGGTCGGCGCCGTCGCCTACTACTTCGCCATCGTGCAGAAGCAGACGCTGGTGTTCCTGCTGCTCACTGCGTATGGCCTGGTGGATCAGCTCGCGCCGCCGGTGTACGCCGCGCTCTTTTGGAAGCGGGCGACGACGCCCGGCGTGCTCGCCGGCCTCGCCGCCGGCATCGGCGCCGATCTGTTCTTCTTCTGGCAGCGCGACCTGCGGCCGTTCGACCTGCACGAGGGCATCCTGGGCGCACTGGCCAACACGCTGGTGCTCGTGGTCGTGAGTCTCTTCACCGCGCCGCAGCCGGAAGCGCACGCCACCGTGTACGTCGAGCCGGAAGAGGAGGCTGCCGGCGCCACGGTGGAGGCGGTCGCATGACCACGCGGAGACGCGGAGGTCGCGGAGCGAGCGCCGACTCGCGCGCGGCGCCGCGCGTGCGCGTCGCCTTCCAGGGCGAGCTGGGCGCGTTCAGCGAAGATGCCGTGCGCGCGCTCTTCGGGGAGGCGGCCGAGCCCGTGCCCCGGCGGGAGTTCCGCGAGGTCGGCGTGGCCGTCGTCGCCGGCGAAGTCGAATACGGGCTGCTGCCCATCGAGAACACGCTGGCCGGCAGCGTGGTCACGAGCTATGACGTCCTCGCGGCCGAGCCGCTGCGCGTGATCGGCGAGGTCATCGTGCCGATCCACCACTGCGTGCTGGGCCTGCCCGGGAGCAGGCTGGCGGGGGTGCGCCGGGTCCTCTCGCACCCGGTCGCGCTCGCGCAGTGCACGCGCTTCCTGCTGGAGCATCCCGAGATCGAGGCACTGGCCGTATACGACACGGCCGGCGCGGCGCGCGAGGTGGCGGAGCGGCGCGATGCCTCGGTGGCCGCCATTGCCGGTCGCCGCGCCGCGGATCGATACGCGCTCGAGATTCTCGCCCACGACATCGAGGACCGGCCGGACAATCAGACGCGCTTCCTCGCGGTTGTGCGGCAGGAGCACCTGCCGGCCCCCGCCGGCGCCGACCCGGGCGCCGCGCGCAAGACGGCCCTGCTCGTGGAGACGGAGAACGTGCCCGGCGCGCTCGTGCACGTGCTGCTCCCGTTCGCCAGCCGCGGCATCAACTTGTCCAAGCTGGAATCGCGGCCGGGCGCGGAACCGTGGACGTACCGCTTCTTCATGGAGCTGGAAGCCGACGCCGGCACCGCAGCCGCGCGGGAGGCGCTGGCCGAGGTGAGCCGGCGCGCCACCTCGCTCCGCGTCCTGGGCAGCTACCCGAAATGGATGCCGCGGTGAGCGAAGGGGAACGGCTGGAGCAGCTGCGTCAGGCGATCGCCGGGCTGGACGAGGAGCTCGTCGGGCTGCTCGCGCGCCGGCTCGAGCTCGCGGGCGAGATCGGCGAGCTCAAGCGTCGGCTCGGGCTGCCCGTACTCGATCCCGCGCGGGAGGCCGAGGTGGTGCGTCGCGGCGCCGAGCTCGCGCGGGGCCGCGGCGTCGACCCCGAGCTGGTGCGCGACATTCTCTGGCGCATCATCGCGCAGGCGCGTGGTGTGCAGGACCGCCCCGGTTAGGCGGCCTCGCGCTCGGGCGGCGCGGGCGGCTCGGCGGGAGCTGGTTGTGCGGCCGGTTCCGCCGGAGTCGCCGGGCGGGGAGCCATGCGGGAGAGCAGCACGCGCTGGGCCCGGACGTCGTTCGCCATCCGGATGAGCAGCCGGACCAGATCCCCCGCGCCCCACAGCACGACCGCCAGCACGGCCGTACGTGCGAGCTCGCCCATCAGCACCGGCAGCGCCGCCCTGCCGTCCAGCCGCAGCCCCGCCATGAATTCCGCCACGATTGCGATCCCCAGGAACACGGCCGCGGACTTGAACAGCGTGCCGACCCAGCGCAGGGCCGTGTAGGGCTGGACGTCGCCCTTGCGGACGCGCACCACCGGACTCTTGCGGGGCGTACGTTCTTGGTTCACGAGCTTTCCTCCCTCCGCCGCTCCGCCGCCGCAGTGCGCAGGATCGGGGCCAGCCGAAAGCGATGATTTCACCGCGAAAAAAAGAGCGGGCCCAAGGGGATCGCCCTCGGGCCCGTAGGGAGGCTGGAGGTATCGACGCCTACTGGCTCACCAACCAGATCGGCGTCTTGAGGTCGCCCACGCCCGTCAGCATCGGCGTCTGCTCGTAGTTGGTCGCCTTGCGCACCGCGGTCTTCACCCAGATCTCCAGTTCGTCGATGCCGATCAGGCCGTCGCGGTTCTCATCCGCCTTTCCCGTCAGCGCTTCCAACAGGTAGTACGTGAACACGCCGTGCCCGCCGCCCCACTGCTGCCCCTCGCGCGACACCTCGTACGCGCTCGCGCTGTTGAAGACCAGGATCCCCGGCCGCGCCTGGCTGATCCCGAGCAGGAAGGCGTTGATCTGCTCCGGTGCCGCGCGCACCGCCACCTGCTGCTGGCCGGTCCCCTGCATGTAGCCGCTGTGGCACGCATCGATGAACATCAGCACCTTACGATCCGACGCCTGCCCCAGCAGCCGCATCACGTCCTCGCGCGCGATCCCGGTCCCCGCCAGGTTGTTCAGCTCCGCGTCCGACGGCAGGAAGTAGACGCCCGAGCCGCGCGGGTCCTCCACGCCGTGCATGGCCATGAACAGCACCACCAGGTCCCCCCGCTTGGACGTCTCCAGCACGTACTGCAGCTCGCGCATGAAGCTCGTGCGCGTCACTTCCCTGTCCACCAGCAGCTTCTTCGCGGACGGCCCGAACGGCCCCGACGTCAGCAGCTGGTAGAACGAGCGCGCATCGTCATCCGCGTACTGCAGGTCCGGCACGCGCGCGTCCGTGAAGTCGCTCACGCCGACCGACAGCACGTGCACGCGCGGCAGCGCGTCCTTGGTCGCCCGCGGCGTACCGCCCGCGGCCCCTCCGGCCGGCGCGGCCACCTCGCGCGCTCCGGCGCGCATCAGCATCAGCTCGGCCACCGCCGTGCGGCCGAGCGTGTCCCGGGCCTCGATCTGCACCTTCGTCGGGGTCGGGCCCTCCGCCACCGACACGGAGGCATCGAAGCGTACGCCCGTGCCCTTGAGCTTGCCGGCGCGCAGCGTAGTCGTGTCCGCCGGGATGACTGTCGCCTGCTGCCCGTTCACCAGGACCTGGCTGATGCCCACGCCGCCGGCGGCGTACCCCACGATGAACTGCTGCGGGCTCGACACCTCCAGCGGCTGCCCGGCCGGCGGCGCCGCCGGATTCAGCAGCGCGACCTGGGGCGGGTCCGGCATGCGCCGCTCGATCTCCTGCTCGATCGTGCGCGTGTTGCCGTGCTTGTCCACGGCCGTGATGGTGACCGCGCTCAGGCCATACGGCACCGTCACCTCGATCTCGAAACGGACATGCGGCCCCATGGAATCGGGCGGCTCCTCCTTCAGCAACGTGGGGACGCCGCTCACCTCGACCTTGGCAATGGGCGAAGCGTCATAAGCCAGCCCCTCCAGCACGATCACCGAATCGGTCACGACCGGGCGCGGCGGGCCGGTCGGCACCGGCGGCGGCGGTTCCGCTGCCGCCTTCTCGACGGCGCCGATGGCGCGCTGCGTCTCGATCGGCGGCTTCACGACGATGATCAGGGGCGCGTCCGTATCGGGC
>JACQPS010000172.1 GCA_016207445.1 Gemmatimonadota bacterium
AGACCTATGGCCAGCCTGGAGCGGGTCATCGCCGGAATCAAGCGATCAAACGATCGCGTGCAGCAGCACCCCGCCCGCGATCCCGAACTGTCCCAGGTGGTACGTGATGATGGTCACCAGTTCCGAATGCCTGACTCGAGCCACGAACCTGTCGTAGCCCAGCAGCGAATCCGAGAAGAAGAACAGCGCGGCGCCCCCGGCCACCAGCGCCGCCTGCAGCGCGCTCCATTCGGGCCTGGCCGGCAAGAGCAGCGCCGAGCCGAGCATGAGCGCGAGGGTACCGAGGTAAGCCAGGACAGGGATCCGCAGCCATCCACGCAGCGTGCGCGCACTGTGCAAAAGCAGCCGCACATCCACGGCGAGACCCAGGAGCGCGAGCAACACCGCCAGCGCGGTCTTCCCATTGAGCGGCGGGGGCACGTCCAGCAGCGTCGCCGTGTAAAGCAGTTGCATGACCAGGAAGCTCGCGAGTCCCGCCCAGAACAGCGACGGGACTCGTGCCAGCAGCGGCCTCAAGAGGAAGATGTCACCGACCAGAGCGAACGCGAGCCCGAGCGCGAGCAGCGTCAGGTTCTGCGCTCGATCGCCCGTAGTGAGTACCCACGCGATCAGACAGACCAGGACGAGCGGCTTGCTCAGGCAGCGGACCCGGTGCCAGCTCAGCGCCGTCGCCAGCCAGTCCAGCAGGGCGACGGCCACGCCGGCAACCAACCAGGTGATCGGCACGGCTGCGTCAGTGGAAGGCGATGTGGCGCATGACGAGCTCGCCTCGGGCTCAATCGGACCTGTGTACGCTTCCTCCGCGTCGACGGGTAGGCCGCAGACCGGAGCCGGGGCTAACGGCGCGCCGCCCCGTGACGTCTCACGACCAGGCGCAGGCGCGCCACCGGCACCCGGTGGAAATCCATCTCGATCCTGTCTTCGATTGTGCCGTCGTCGCGGACGACGTTTTCGTCCCGGCACCGGAGCGGCCACCTGTGCCCCCAGCGCGGCGCCAGGATCACATAGCGGCTGAATCGAAATCCCTGCTCGTGCAACTGGATGTCCGCGCCAGCGGGTATGTCGTCGGCCGACACATGGAGTCGGCGCTCACCGACCTTCCGCACGTGCATGCACCGGCGAAGCACCGGTCCGCCTTCGAAAGCGAACCGCTCGAGCACCAACCAGTCGTTGTCCGAGAGCCAATGCGTCCGGCTGCGGAAGCGAATCCGCTGCCGCTTTACGACAGCGCGCAGCCAGAGGCGAGGGACGAGTTCTCCTTCGCCCGACCAGGTGCCGGAAAAGAAGTCTCGTGCATCGAGCGGAGTGGTCATCCTGCCGCGCCGCCAGCGAGGACGCGATCCAGCAACCCGGCGAGCCGTTCGGCGCCGCTCCTATCGGGATCCAGCGCCGGGTCGTAGATCGTGAGCTCCAGCCCGATCGCTCCGGGGTGGCGGACCAGCGGCGTGAGCAGATCGGCCAGCTCGTTCAGCTGGAGCCCGCCGGGCTCCGGCGAGTCCACGGCCGGCAGCACGGCCGGATCGAGCACGTCCGCATCCACGTGAATCCAGAACCCCGCCAGATCGGGCCGCGCGATTCGCTCGAGCGCGGCCCGTGCGGTCCCGGTCGGCCCGCGCTCCCGCACCACGCGATCGGGCAGGTCCAGTAGCCCCGAGGCGCGCACCGCATCCTGCCACGCACCCTGCTCCGCATCATCGCGCCGGGCTATCAGCGCCGCGTCGGCCGCACGCACGAGCGGCTCGTCGCCAGTAAGGTGAGCGAGCGGAGCATCGCCGCGTCCCAGGGCGAAGCCGAGGCACATCACGGCGGCGGGGCGACGTCGCCGCGATCGCGCGCCGCGAGACGCTGGCCGAGACCTTGCTCGCGCAAGACGCGGGGCGCCAGGTCGAGCCGGCGGATACCGCCATCGTCGTACGGGCGGATCCCGATGCTCGATCGCGCGCCTACGATCGTGATCGGCGAGATCACCCGGCCCCCAGCTCACACGTGAAGATGGCGCGTGCCCCCGTGGTACCAGCCGCTCAGAGCGGCTTGACCCCGATGAATGTGTCACGCCCCCAGGGATCCGTCCGCGATCTGGGAGCGAACCCCGCCTGGCGCAGCCACGCCAGCCAGGCCGAGCGCGGAAAGAGGCCGAACCGGTGCAGCTCGCTGTCCACGGTCACCTTGCCATTCGACTCCCGCAAGAGGAACGCGAACGCGGCCACGTACGTGTCGTCGGCCGGATCCGGATCGAAGGTCCACTCGAGATAACGCAGGGCTCGGCCGTCCGGCCCGTCTTCGCCTCCTGTTTCCGTTTTCGGCGCGAAGGTCTCTTTCACGAAATCAGGCACGACCACGATGGCGCCGCCGCGCCGACAGTGCCGGTACGCCGTCGCGAGCGTCGCGCGCACGGACGCGGGCTCGGTCGCGTACATGATGGCGTCGTGAATGAAGACGAGGTCGAACTCGCGCCCGAGATCCAGCGACCGCATGTCTCCGAGCACGTGCGCGCACTCGGGATTGGTCGCGCGGCTGACCGCCAGCATCTCCGGAGACCGGTCGGTCAGCGTGAGCTGGAGCCGCCCCTTGAGATGGTACGCCAGGCTCCCGCCGCCGCAGCCGAGCTCGAGCAGCGTGCGCGGCGGCGGCTCGGTGGCCGAGAGCAGCGCGGGCAGCAGGTCCGCCGCCTCCTCCGCGTAATGCGAAGGCGGCGAAAAGAGCGGCCACCACTCGGCGAGCGCGGTATACAGCCGCGGCTGATCCTCGACTCTCATTGGCGGCTGGCAATCTAATCCGCGCGTCGACAGGCCAGCCTGGCCGAAGCGCCATGGCTGACCGCTCATGCCTCCGGCCGATCGCGCTATCCCCTCGCCCGGCAGCGACTTCAGGATTGCGGGGGAGCCGGCTCCGGCCTAGCTTGCCCGCAGGAGGCGACCCCTATGGCCACTCCATCCACGCGCCGCTGGAGCTACTCCGAATTCGCGCGGCTGCCGAACGACGGCAACCGCTACGAAGTCATCGCCGGAGAGCTCTGTGTGACGCCCGCGCCGACCACGCCGCACCAGCGGATCATCGGCAACCTGTACTACCTGCTGCGCGGGTTCGTCGACGAGCACGATCTCGGCAGCGTGTGGCTCTCGCCGGTCGACGTGCTGCTGGCCGAGGGGGATTACCTGGAGCCCGATCTCGTCTTCGTGCGGCGCGAACGCGAGGGGATTATTTCGGAACGCGGGATCGAGGCCACACCGGATCTCGTCATCGAGGTGCTCTCCGAATCCACTGCAGAGCGTGACCGCGGCCTGAAGCGCGAGCGCTACGCCTATTTCGGCGTCCCGCAGTACTGGATCGTGGATCCCGGCAGCAGGACGGTCCTGGTCTATCAGTTGTCCGTGGACCCGCACACGCCGCGGCAGGTGCACGAGGTGCTGGAGGCGCAGCTCGTCCCCGGCAGTCCGGTTCTCTCGCT
>JACQPS010000174.1 GCA_016207445.1 Gemmatimonadota bacterium
GCGCGAGGCGGAGCCGCCGCCGGCGGAAGCGGTGCCCTCGGCCGCCGCCGGCCGAGCGCGGCCGGCGGCGCGGGAGGCGGAGCCCGGCGCCGGTAGACCGCCCGCCTCCACCCCGCCCGGGTCGCCCGGCGCGCCCGGTCCGGAAGGCCGCGCGACCCAGCCGGGTGCGCGGCCGGCGGCGGCGGGCTAAACCGGCTGTGGCTTCTTCCGGAACGCCGCCAGCACCTCGAGCACCTGGTCGATGTCGCCCTCCGTGTGGTCGGCGTTGATCTGGAAGCGGATCTCCTCGTCGCCGCGCGGCACGACCGGGTAGCTCAGGCCGGTGGCGAGCACGCCGTGCGCGCGCAGGTGCTTCACCAGCTCCTTCGTGTTCGCGGTATCTCTCACCATCAGGGGCACGATCGGGTGCTCGCCCGGAATCACCTCGTAACCCAGCTTCACGAGCCCGTCCTCGAAGCGCCGCGTCAGCTTGCGCAGGCGCGCGAGCAGCTCGCGCCCGCGCGCGCTGTCGAGCAGCTCCAGCGCCGCGAGCGCCGCCTGCGCCTCGCTGGGCGTGATCGGGTTGGAGTAGATGTAGAAGGGCGAAGTCTCACGCAGGTAGCGGATGAGCGCGGCGTTCGAGACGACGTACCCGCCGTTCACGCCCAGCGCCTTGCCGAGCGTCGCGACCAGGATGTCGACGGGCGGCGAGGCCGTGTACTCCTCCACGCCGCGGCCGCTCTCTCCGAACGCGCCCACGCCGTGCGAGTCGTCGACCACGACCAGCAGGTTCTCCTCGAACTCTTTGTCATAGCGCCGAGCGATCTCCACGATGCGGTCGAGCGGCGCGTGGTCGCCGCGCATGCTGAAGATGCCGTCGGTGATCACGAGCACGCGCTTGGCCTTGCCGATCGCGGAGCGGATGCCCTGCTCCAGCTCCGCCATGTCCAGGTGCTTGTAGACGAGCTTGTCGAGCGGGCGGGCGAGGCGGATGCCGTTGATGATGCAGTTGTGGTTGAGCTCGTCGCTGATCACGACCGTCTGGTCCGTGACCAGAGGCGTAATGATGCCTACGACGGTGGCATAGGCCGAGCTGAAGATCAGCGCGGCCTCGCGCGCGTGGAACGCCGCGAGCTTCTTTTCGAGGGCGACGTGGGGCGCGTACGTGCCGCTGATGAAGCGCACCGCGCCGGGCCCCGCGCCGTAGCGCTGCGCGGCCCGCTCCTCCGCCTCGATGATCTCCGGGCGCAGCCCCATGCCGAGGTAGGCGTTCGAGTTCATGCGGATGAAGAGCCGGTCGCCCTCGCCCTCGAGGCGGAGGCGTGGGCCGCGGCTGCCCTCGGGCGGGAGCACGGCCGCGACCACGGCCTCGGCGCCCTTGGCGCGGCCTTGTTCTTCGAGTTTTGCGACCTGGGATTCGAGGAGGCGGGTGATGCGGTCGAGTGGCATTACTCCTCCGAAACGAGGTGTGCTCGGAGCCTCAGGCTGCGGCCCATTCGCGGACGACTTCGCCAGCTCTTCGCTCCGCCTCTGTCCTCGCCATGCCGGCGGCTGCACAGCGCTCCAGAAGCAGCGCGTGCAGCTCGCTATTCAGTGTTGCCGATTCCGTGAAAATGTGGCGGAGCCGTTCGATCAATCGCTTCGTATCGTCGACGGATTCAAGCGCAAAATCGTGAAAGCTCTTGTGTACGACCCAATTTCGTTCGTTCAGCACCTCCTTGAGCCGGCTCTCGAACTCAACCCCCGCGTGGGAGCTCGTCCGCAGATGACGCCAGAAGGCTGCGAATTTCTTCGCTTCCGGTGCCTCCAAGATACGGGACGCCAGCGCGCCGGCTCGCTTCGTATCGAGGCGATGCACCAGCGCCAGATACGCTACGATCGTGGCCTCGAGAAGCTGAGCTGTCGCGAGCGCCTGGCCCGTCCACCACTGAGCGTCGTAAACGGCGGCAGAACGGATCCAATCCGGAGCGACGTCGGCGAAACGTCCCGCGTACCTGCCCTGAATCCCTTTCGAGAAATCGTACTCCGGCAAGAGATCGCGATCGTCGTTCTCAGGTGCCTTCCTCATATACTCTACGCTCTCGACGGGTTGCGGGACGAGCATTGATGATCCGAATGGCGTCGGTTCGCTCCGTGTGCACCACCACGAGCGTGCGCCCCTGGTACGAGCAGCCGATCAGGGTGAACCGGTCTTCGAAGGTAGAGGTCATCGGGTCCGGGATGGTCAGGGCCAATGGATCGAAGAAAACGGTGACGGCCTCCGGAAATGAAACGCCGTGCTTCCGCAGGTTCGCCGCGGCCTTGAGCGGATCCCACTCGAATCCCGGCCCCATCGGCCAGGATGTGGCTCATGCTGCCGGGCGGTGCCATGTCGATCGGGGGCATGTTTCCTGCCCTCAGGCGGGGACCGGCTTCCCCACCTTGAGGCTCAACTGCTCGATCATCTCCGCCGTCATGCGTTCCAGATCGTACTCCGGCCGCCATCCCCATTCCTCGCGGGCCGCGCGATCGTCCACGCGCCGCGGCCAGGAGTCGGCGATCGCCTGGCGAGCCGGATCGACGGCGTATTCGATCGCGAAGTGCGGCAGGTGGCGTCGAATCTCCTGCGCGAGCCGGGCCGGCGTCGCCTGCATGGCGGTGACGTTGAACGCGTTGCGGTGGTGCAGCCGCTCGGCATCGGCTTCCATCAGCTCGATGGCGGCGCGGATCGCGTCGGGCATGTACATGAGATCGAGCTGGGTGTCGGGAGCGAGGAAGCAGGTGTAGCGGCCGTGTCGGAGCGCGTGGTAGAAGATGTCGACGGCGTAATCGGTCGTCCCCCCACCCGGGGGGGTGACGTGCGAGATGAGGCCGGGGTAACGCAGCCCGCGCGTGTCCACGCCGAAGCGGCGGTGGTAGTAGTCGCACAGCAGCTCGCCCGCGACCTTGGTCACGCCGTACATCGTGGTCGGACGCTGCACGGTATCCTGCGGCGTGGGGTCGCGCGGCGTGTCGGGTCCGAACGCCGCGATCGAGCTGGGCGTGAACACGGCGCAGCCGTTCTCGCGCGCGACCTCCAGCACCTGGAACAGGCCGCCGAGATTCACGTCGTACGTTCTCCGGGGATCGCGCTCGCCCGCGGCGGAGAGGATGGCCGCGAGGTGGAAGATCGTGTCGACGGCATGCTGCTGCAGCGCATCGGCGAGCGCGTCCGCATCGCGGCAGTCGAGCAGCAGGAACGGCCCGCCATGGGTGAGCGCGTCCGAGCCGTGCTTGATATCGGATGCGACGACGTGCTCCCGCCCATAGCGCTCGCGCAGCGTCGGCACGAGCTCCGATCCGATCTGACCCGCGGCCCCGGTGACCAGGATTCGCTTCATCGCTTTCTTTTTCGGCGGCAGGAAACCGCGCCCAATGTAGCGCGGGGCGGTGACCGGCGGTACCCCGGAACCGGTTGGCAGGTTCGGGACTGCGGGCGGGGGCGCGGGCGCGCGCGGGCGAGAGCAAAGTGGGACTCACTGCGGGCGGGGGCGTGGGCGCGCACGCGGGCGAGGGCAAAGCGGGATTCACTGCGGGCGGGGGCGCGGGCGCGCGCGGGCGAGAGCAGGACGAGGTTCACTGCGGCTGAGGGGCGACGCCCGCCCGTCGTGCTCCCGCAGTGCCCGCGCCCGCGTCCTCGCCCGCGCTCCCGCCCGCCTTTCCTCTCGTGAGCACAGCGCCTAGATTGCCACTCTGCCTATGAATAGGCCGACGCTGGAAGACATCTACCAGGCCCGTGCCCGCATCGCCGGCACCGTACGCCGTACGCCGCTCGAGTACTCGGAGTGGCTTTCGGAGCTGGCGCGGTGCGACGTCTACCTGAAGCTGGAGAGCCAGCACAAGACGCGCTCCTTCAAGGTGCGCGGCGCGACGAACGCGGTGGCCGCGCTCGCACCGGCGGACCGGGCGCGCGGGCTCGTCACCGCATCCGCCGGCAACCACGGGCAGGCGGTCGCGCTCGCGGCCAGGAGCGTGGGCGCGAAGGCCACGGTGTTCGTGCCCGGCAGCGCGCCGGAAACGAAGAAGGATCGCATCCGGCTCCTGGGGGCCGACCTGCGCTGCGTGGACGGCACCTACGACGATGCGCAAGACGCGGCGCGCGGCTTCGCGGAGGACCGCGGCGCCACGTTCGTGCATGCCTTCACGAACCCGGACGTGGTGGCCGGTCAGGGCACCGTTGGCCTCGAGATCGTGGAAGAGATTCCGCGCGTGCGCGAGGTGATCGTCCCCGTGGGCGGCGGCGGGCTGATCGCGGGCATTGGCACGGTGATGAAGACGATCGCGGATGGGGATGTGCGCGTCATCGGCGTGCAGACCGATCAGACGTCGGCGATGTACTCCGCCTTCGTCGCGGGGCACGTGGTAGACGTGGCGATCGGGCCGACGCTCGCCGACGGCCTCGCCGGCCACGTCGACGACGTGAGCTACCAGCGCGCGCAGCGCGTGACGGATCAGATGTGGCTGGTGGACGAGGCCGCGCTCCCCGAGGCGATCCGTGCGCTCTACCGCCGCGACGGGCTGGTCGTGGAGGGCGCGGGCGCGGTCGGCGTCGCGGCGATCCTGGAGCAGCGGCTCGAGCTGCGGGGGCCCGCCGTGATCGTGATCAGCGGCGGCAACATCGACGGGAGCCGGCTCGCCGAAATCCTCACGGCCGAGTGAATGGCGACGATCCTGGCGCACCACGGCGTCGCCCCTCGCATCCATCCGACGGCGTTCGTGGCGCCCACCGCCGTGCTCATCGGGAATGTCGAGGTCGGCGAAGAAGCCAGCATCTGGTTCGGTGCGGTGCTGCGCGGCGATGATCCGACGCACGGCATTCGCATCGGCGCGCGTTCGAGCGTGCAGGACAACTGCGTCCTGCACGTGAGCGCGCGCGGGCCGACCGTCGTGGGCGAAGAGGTCACGGTCGGCCACGGCGCGGTCTTCGAGAGCTGCGAGGTGCGGCGCGGCGCGCTCATCGGCATGAACGCGGTGATCCTGCAGGGGGCGGTGATCGGGGAGGAGGCGCTGGTGGCGGCGCTGAGCGTGGTGCCGGAGGGCATGCAGGTGCCGCCGCGGACACTGGTGGCCGGCGCGCCCGCCCGGATCCGGAAGCAGCTCGCGGGCGGGTCCGCGCGCTGGATCCGCGAGAGCGCCCGCCATTACGTGGAGCTGTCGCGCACTTACCTTGCGCAGGGGATCGGCGGGGCCATTCAGGGGTCAGGGATCAGGGGTCAGGGATCGGGTGACACGGCGTCAAAGGCGCGCCGGCCAGTCGACCGGCCTCGCTGACCCCTGAGCCCTGGCCCCTGACCCCGGCTAAGTCGGATCAACATGCCGGACCGAACCACAGCGCCTGACGTCGTCATCATTGGCGCGGGCATCATCGGCCTGGCCACGGCGTGGGAGCTCGCGCGCCGCGGCGTGGCCGTGACGGTGGTGGAGCGCGGCACGCCGGGGCAGGCGGCGACCTGGGCGGCGGGCGGCATGCTCGCGCCGCTGGCGGAGGCGCGTCGTCCGGGCCCCCTGCTCGAGCTGTCGCTCGCGGCGCTGGAGCGCTATGCGGCCTTCGCGGAGGCGGTGCGTGACGCCTCCGGCATCGACGTCGAGTACACGGGCGGCGGCAAGCTGGTCGTCGCCATCAGCGAGGCGGAGGAGGCGAAGCTGCGCGAGCAGTGCGAGTGGCAGCGCGCGAGCGGCTTCGCCGTCGAGCTCATGGATGGCGACGAGGCGCGCCGCCGCGAGCCGGCCCTGTCCCTGGCCGTCCGTGCGGCCCTCTTCCTCCCGCTCGACTGCCAGGTGGAAAACCGCCGGCTCGCGCAGGCGCTGTGGCTCGCCACCGCACGAGCCGGCGTCGAGTTCCGGCTGGGCGTGGGCGCGGCGGGCGTGCGCACCAGCAGCGCGGCGGACGCGGGTCGGCGCGGCCGCGGCGCTCGACGTAGCCCGCGTGCGCGCGTGCTCGGCGTCGTCCTGGCCGACGGAGAGCTCATCGCGGCGGAGCGGGTCATCGTGGCCGCAGGGTCGTGGAGCGGCCAGCTCGACGGCCTGCCGCGCGATCTCCCGGTCGAGCCCGTGCGCGGGCAGATGCTCGCGGTCGAGACGATCCCGCCCGTGCTGCGGCGGGTCGTGCTCACGCCCGGCTGCTACCTGATCCCGCGCGCGGGGCGCGTCATCGTCGGCGCCACCATGGAGCGGGTGGGGTTCCGCTCGTACCCTACGCCCGCCGGCGTGCACTCGCTGCTCGATGCGGCCGTGCAGGCGGTGCCGGCCCTCGCCCAGGCGCCTCTGCTCGAGGTCTGGGCCGGGCTCCGGCCCGGCACGCCGGACGACCTGCCCATCCTCGGGCCGGACCCCGCCGCTGACGGGCTCTTCTACGCGACGGGCCACTTCCGCAACGGCGTGCTGCTCGCACCCGTAACCGCCGATATCCTGGCGGATCTGGTGACCGGCGAGACGCCGGAGCTCGAGCTCGCGGCGTTCGGGCCGGAGCGCTTCGATGAGGGCGCGGCGTGAGCGAGGATCAGGACGACGTCGGCGCCGCCGCTGCGAGGCGATCCGCGTCCGATCCGGCGCCCACGGGTTCGGGAACCGGAAGGGGAACGGGTACGGGCAGGGGGGACCACGTCTGTGACATATGCGGGTCTCGGATGATCGAGCGGCACTGCAAGATCATCTGTCCGGCGTGCGGCTATACTCGAGACTGCTCGGATCCGTAAATCGAAAAATCGGGTGAGGGCTCACCCCACGCCGAGAACGCGACTGATGTACCAGCCGACGAGCAGCTCGCCCCAGCCATGCGTGATGGCGGCGCCGAGTGCCAGGA
>JACQPS010000175.1 GCA_016207445.1 Gemmatimonadota bacterium
CGCTCGCCGTGCTCGCGAGCATTCCGCTCTACTTGTTGCTGGCGCTGAAGCGAGTTTACGGGGAGGGATGGCTCAAGACGATCGGGAAGGCTGCGGGCGCGGGATCGGTCTACCTGATGTTGCTAGTCGCGTTCATGCTCGGGTCCACGGTCGTGACCGCTTTGTTCTTCCTCTGAGTCGCAGGCCGGATCAGCTGAACCGCGTCGCGCGCCAGAGCGTCCAGCCGCAGCCGCCGAGCAGCGCCAGCATCGCCAGCGCGAGCAGCGCGACGCGCGCCCACGGCAGCGCGAGCGGCGGCACCTCGGCGAGCGCCGCGAACACCACGAAGACGGCAGTGGCCGCGGCGACGATGAGCCAGTCGATCCAGCGGCGGCGCGGCGGCGCCGTCGTCGCCTCCCGTCCCGCCATGCGCGCGGCGACGTACTCCGGATCGATGCCGTAGCGCCGGCTCTCGCGCGCGGCCGCCTCGCGCCAGCGCAGGTGCTCGCGGCCGGTGGCGGAGGCGAGCGCGATCGCGCCCGCGCCCAGCGCCATGAGCAGCGATCCCCCGATCACCTGCCCGTACGTGCCACGGCCCGCGCCCGCGAGCTCGCCGAAGACCAGGATCCCCCAGAGCAGCCCCCAGAGCTGGTTCGTGTTCGAGAGCGGGATGCCGCGGCTGATGCCCACGTACTTGGCCGCGTACTGCTGGAACAGGTCGCCGATCACCCAGACGAAGCCGCCGAGCAGCAGCCAGAAGAGCACGGCCTGCGCGCGGGCGAGCTCCTGCCAGAGCGGGGCGACGCCGCCCGTGAAGCCGATCGCGAGCCCGCCCATCATCGCGACCTCGCCGATCGTGAAGAAGGTCACGAACGAGAGCGGGCTCATGCCGCTCAGGTACGCCTTGCGGTAGGGGATGTACATCGTGCCCCAGAGCACGCCGGCGGTGAGCGCGGCCACGACGCCGCGGAACGCCAGCTCGCGTGTGGCCACGGTCGACGACGCGAGCGCGAGCAGCGTCGCACCCGCGAACATCACGAGCGTGCCGCCGAGCACGCCCAGCCAGCGGCTCCAGCCGGCGTCCCGCAGCTCGTTGAAGAACACGAAGCCCCACAAGATCCCGAGCAGGCTGTTCGTGTTCCAGAGCGGGAACGCGATGCTGAGGCCAACATCGCGGATCGCGAAGATCGTGAGCGTATTCGCGACCGCCCACAGGCATCCCGCCAGGATCGCCCAGACCACCAGGTGCGGCGCCTGCCGCAGGTCCGCACCCACGTACGCCGTCCCCTGGATGAGCGCGGGCACGCTCCAGCGGGCGAGGAAGACGCCGAGCACCATGGCGAGCGAGATGACGAAGGGCGAGACGCCGATCGTGACCAGCTTGGTCGGCGCTTCGGCGGCGCCCAGCCAGGCGCCGGCGGTGAAGCCGCAAAAGATGCCGAGCGCCTGGAGCCGGCGCAGCCGCGCGGCATCCAGCGCGTCCGCGACGCGCGTCTCGACCGCGCTCGCCGCCGCGTCCACGCTCACGTGATCCAGCCCAGCACGAGCAGGCCTGCGACCAGAACAGCCACCGGCACCCAGAAGTGGGGGTCGCGCAGCATGGCGGCGACGCGAGTGGGGCGGGGCGCCGACGTCGTCTGCTTCATCGGGAGCGGCCGCGCCCGCGCGTCTTGGCCGGGGCGAGGATGCGGGTCGCCCAGTCGTCGAGCGTTCGGGCCAGCTCCTCCAGCACGTCAACGGCGGTGCGACCCGAGCGCTTGAGCACCGCAAAGCTGTGGTCGGCACCGTCCACGAAGTGCAGCGTGGCGCGCGCGCCCAGCCGGCGGCAGACGTCCCGCATGAGCGTGGCATCAGCGAGCGCGTCGCGCGTCCCCTGGAGAAAGAGCATCGGTAGATCGCGCCGTCCTTCACTGCCAGCCCGACGCCCGGAGGCGGCGGGCCCTGACTGACCCACAGGCGCGCCGATCTGCTGGAGGTGCTCCGCGCGGGTTGTGGCGGGCGCGCCGGCGGGGTGCAAGGGAAAGCCCAGGAACACGAGCCCCACCACGCCCTCGAGCGGCTTCCTGGCCGCCGCGTTCGACGTCATCCTTCCGCCCATGGACTTGCCGCCGGCCAGGAGCGGCAGGCCCGGCGCGAGCTCCGCCGCCGTCTCGACCGCGCGCCGCACCACCGCCTCCAGGATCCAGGGCGGATCGGGCCGGCGGCTCCCGGTCTCCAGGTACGGGAACTGGTAACGCAGCGTGGCGATGCCTCGCCCCGCCAGCGCGCGGGCCACGTTCTCCAGGAAGGGGTGACGCATGCCCGCGCCCGCGCCGTGCGCCAGGACATAGAGCACCCGAGCGTTTTCCGGGCGGAGCAGCAGGCCCGAAACCCGCCCGGGCTGGATGCGGCCGCCCAGCTCGATCGCGCAGAGACGCGGAGGCGCGGAGCCGGGCTCCTCTGCCTCTCCGCGGCTCCGCGCGACCGGCTCGGCGTGACCGGCCGGGCGCGGGTTGCGGCGGCGTGCGCTCATGGAGCTCCTGCAATGAACCGGTAGGGTGCCGCCGCAACCTTACGAACCCTCCAGGGAGCGCGTCAACGGATCCGGGGTATGAGCCCCAAGCAGTCCCCGAAACGAGGCGTCATGACCAAGCGATTCGCCACCGATCTGGCCGAAGCATTGAAGAGGCTGGCCGCCGATTACCCGGATGCGCCGGCCGACCTGGACGAGTACTTCTGGCTCTCCGTGCCGAAGTACTGGGAGTGCGTCACCGTCCCCATTATCGGCCGCGACGTGCGCATCGCGCCGCGCCACGAGGACCGCCACGGCGGCGTCGGATTCAAGGTGGGGTGGAACGTCGAGGAAAGAGTCGCGGCGCTCTGGATCCTGTGACAGAACGAATCATAAAGCGGGTGAGGGTGAGGGCGAGGGTGAGCGTGAGGGTGGGGGCACGTCGGGAGCACGGCGGGCGGGGGCGCCCTCACCCGTAGTGATCCCGTCTTGTCCCCACCCCCACGCTCACCCTCACCCTCACCCGCATTTGCGTTGTCCCCCACGCTCACCCCCACCCTCACCCGAAGTTCGATCCGTTCGTCATCACAGCTTGCCCTGCAACCGCGCCAGCGCACTCACCAGATCCGGTCTTGCCTCCAGCAGTCCCGCCATGGGGTCCTCGCGCCGTTTCTGCATGCGCTTCGGCACGCTCTCGATGGTGAAGTGGCGGAAGTCGAGCCGCGCGGTCACCTCCTTCCAGTCGAGCGGCGTAGACACGAGCGCGCCCGGCACGGGGCGCGCACTGAAAGGCGCGACCAGCAGCTTCCCCTGCCCGTTCTGCAGGTAGTCCAGGTACACCTTCCCCTCGCGCTGCGAGATCACGCGCGTCATGGTGGCGATCTCGGGGAGCCTGCGCACGACCACGTTCGCGAGCAGCTGCCCGAGCAGCCGCGCCTGCTCGTGCGTGCACTGGCGCGCGAGCGGGACGAGCACGTGCAGCCCCGAGGAGCCGCTGGTCTTCGCGAAGCAGGGCAGCTCGATCTCCTCGCACAGCGCGCGCAGCGCGCGCGCCACTTTCACCACGTCCGTGAAGGGCGCGCCCTTCGGGTCCAGGTCCAGGATGCACCAGTCGGGACACTCGAGCGTGGGCACGCGGCTGGCCCACACGTGCAGCGGGATGGTGCCGAGATTGATGATGTAGAGGAGCGCAGCGGCGTCGTCACAGACGAAGTAGCTGAGCTCGCGCTGCGAATCCTCGCTCCAGACGCGCTCGCGCCGCAGCCACTCGGGCGCGAACTGCGGCGCGTCTTTCTGGAAGAACGACTTCCCCTCGATCCCGTCCGGGAAGCGCGTCATGACCAGCGGCCGGTCCTTCAGGTACGGCAGCAGCCAGGGTGCGACCGCGCGGTAGTACTCGATGAGCTCGCCCTTCGTGTACTTCTCCGCCGGCCAGAAGACCTTGTCGAGATTGGTGAAGTCGACGTCGCGCGCCCGCTTGTTTCCCGCCTTGCCCACGCCCGCGCGCTCGCCCACGCCCACGCCCGCAGTTTCTAGATCCACGACGGCGCCCCGCCGGACACACTCCTCCGGCTTCTTGTCCTCGCGCAGTCGCAGAAACACCGGGTGCCGCAAGAATCCCTCGTCCGTCCACTCGCGATAGCGCACTTCCGCGACGAGCTCCGGCGCGGCCCAGGCGTGCTCGCCGCCCGCCGGCGCGCCCTCGCACGCCGGCTTCCTCCGGCGCCGGCCGTCCAGCGCCGAGCGAAGCTCACGCAGCAGCCGGTCGTCGAAGCCGGTGCCGACGCG
Organism: Gemmatimonadota bacterium; assembly: GCA_016207445.1. Taxonomy (GTDB): domain Bacteria; phylum Gemmatimonadota; class Gemmatimonadetes; order Longimicrobiales; family RSA9; genus JACQPS01. Next base: position 4,259 of record JACQPS010000175.1, read on the forward strand.
GCCGGCGTAGCGCAGCACGCCGGCATCGTACGCGGCCAGGTGCAACGCGCCGAAGCCGGTGCGGGAGCCCTGCGCGGCCGTGTAGCCGACGACCACGAAATCGTCGCTCCGGTCCGCCTTCAGCTTGAGCCAGTTCGGCGAGCGGCCGGAGCGGTAGGGCGCGTCGGCCTTCTTGGCGATGACACCCTCCAGCCCCATGTGCGCCACCTGCTCGAAGAACGCCTCGCCCTGCTCCTCGACGTGGTCCGAGTAGCGCAGGGCACCGATCTGTGGGAGGGCGAGGCGAAGGAGCCGCTTGCGCTCCACGAGGGGCAGCGGCCGGACGTCGTACTCCTCGAATCCGAGCAGGTCGAAGACGTAGAGCGACGCCGGCAGCTCCGCCGCCGCGCGGCGCACGTCCGCGGGCTTCGTCAGGAGCGCGCGCTGCTGCAGCCGCTGGAAGCTGGGGATGCCGGCGTCGTCATGGACGACGACCTCGCCGTCGATCACGATGTGGTCGAAGGGCAGCGCGGCGACCGCACGCGCCACGTCCGGGAAGACGGCCGTGATGTCGCGGCCGTTGCGCGTGCGCAGGCTTGCCTCCCCGTGCGTGCGCGCGGCCAGGATGCGGTAGCCATCGTACTTGAGCTCGAAGAGCCAGCCGGCGCGGGTGAACGGCCGCTCGCGCGTCTCCGCCAGCATCGGCTCGAGCCCCGCGAGCTGCACCTGTCGGCGGGGCGCGCGCCCGCGCTGGAGCTCCGCGCGCATCGTGTCGGCCGGGGTGCGGCCGCCGGCGAGGTCCTCGACGGTGAGGCCGGATAGGACGGAGCTCTCGGGGAAGGCGTCGCCTTCACGAGACGCGAGCCCATCCCGCTCCTTGATCAGGAGCCAGTCGCGCTCGCTCTTCTTGATCTTCACCAGCGTCCACTTGCCGCGCAGCTTGTAGCCGCGCAGCTCGAAGAGCAGCTTGCCGGTCTTCAGTCCTTCGGCCGGGTCGCCGATCGGGACCCAGGCGCCGCGGTCCCAGACGATGGTCGCGCCCGCGCCGTAGTTCCCCTCCGGGATCAGCCCCTCGAAGTCGCCGTACTCGACCGGGTGGTCCTCGACGTGGACGGCGAGCCGCTTCTCCGCCGGGTCGCGCGATGGCCCCTTCGGCACCGCCCACGAGCGCAGCACGCCGTCCAGCTCGAGCCGCAGGTCGTAGTGGAGCTGTCGCGCGGCGTGCTTGTGCACCACGAACAGCCGGCCGGGAGCAGTGGCGACCGCGCCCGCCGGCTCCGGCGTCCGCTCGAGCGACCGCTTCTCGCGGTACGCGCGCAGCGCGTCCGCGCGTGTGGATTTCTTCTTCGGAGGCATGGAGAGGGTAATACCCGGGGAGAGGATTCGGGATCGGGATCGGGATCGGGATCGGGATGGGGATCGGGCAAATCCCGATCCCGATCCCGATCCCGAGCGGGGTTCCTCAGTTCGAGGCGAAGGCAGGCGGCAGCTGCAGATTCGCGGCGACGCCGGCGTGGTCGGACGGCCACAGCCCCGAGGCCGTGCGGTCTTCGGGCTCATCCCCGAGGATCACGGTCTGCGCGCCGCCGACCAGGCCCGCGCTCGCTACGGTGAACGCGTCCCGCACGAACACAATGTCGAGGCGCTGCGTCAGCGCGGGCGTCTGGTTCGACAGGTCCTCGACATGACAGCACGTGTAGCCTGGATCGTTCGGGTGCGAGCGGTTCCACACATCCACGTATCCCGCGGCGCTCAGATTGGCGTACGTGGGGGTCTGGCTGCCGTCGGCCGCCGAGTTGAAGTCACCGAGCAGGATCACGGGGAAGGGCGAGTCGGCGAGCAGCGCGATCAGCTCGTTCGCCTGCGCCACCTGGATGGGCGCGAACGCCTGCACCTCCAAGTGCGTGCTCACGAAGCGGACGGTGTTGCCGGCGAGTTGCGCGTCCACCGCAACCCAGCCGCGCTTCAGCTCGATCGGCACCACGCCGCCGAGATTCAGGTCGAGGTCCGCCGCGTACGGCGCACCCTGCGGGTTGCCGGCCGCGACGTCGCCTCGCGCGAGAATCACCTCCCGATCGGTGTAGCGGATGTCCTGGAATCCGATCGGCGGCGCGCCCGTGAACGCCGGCACCTCCACGTCCGTGAGCGTGACGCTCGCGACGGCTTCGTAGTCCAGCCCGCGTGCGGCCAGCGCGTCGAGCAGGATCTCGAGGAAATCGTATGCGACCACCGTCGCGGGTGCAGCACCCCCTACGATGGCGTCACTCGGCGTCTGGACCCGGTACAGCGTCACTTCCTGGAGCCCGACCAGATGCGGCCGGGTGGCCGCGATCTCGTCCGCCAGCGCCTGCGCCCGCGCCGGAAAGTCGGTGGCCTGGATCGTGGCCCAGGCCGCGCCCGCGAGTCCCGGAATCTGGGCCAGCGACTGCGCACCGATGATCGGGTCCACGTCCGCGCCCAGATACAGGTTGCGGGTCAACACCGTGACCCCGCGCGCGCCGGCGTCGGGAAACG
>JACQPS010000024.1 GCA_016207445.1 Gemmatimonadota bacterium
CTCCGGGTCGCGATTCCGGAGGATGTCTGGGTTCCGGGCGAGCCGCTCGTCTTCATCGAGTCCTTCGATCGGCCGAAGACCCGGCGCGTCGGCACCCGCACCGTCTTCACGCTTACGAACGGGCAGCTCGAGCGGACGTCCGATCCCGTGGTGACATACAGCGCCGTCTATCTCGGCTGCACGTCGCCGCGCGGGGATCCTGACCGCACCTGCAATCCGGTGCGAGGGGATGCCGCGACCGGGTATGTCCGCGTCTTTCCTGGACAGACGCAGGTCGTCAGTTATCACGCCCCGTTCAATTCGGACGTGCGGTTCGTGGTCGATGTCGAGCCCGATATCGTGGGCTCGCGCGTGCCCAAGGTGACGGCCGCGGACCTCAAGCGGGTCCGGGCCGTACCGAACCCGTATGTCACGATGTCCAGCTACGAGCAGGCCCCGGACACGCGCCGCCTCCTGTTCACCCACCTGCCGCCGGAGGGCCGCCTTCGCATCTTCACGGCCACCGGTCAGTTCGTGCAGGAGCTGAGCTGGACTCCGGAGCAGCTCGGTCCGAATGGCGACCTCTACTGGAACCTCCGCACCCGGGAGGATACCGAGGTCACGAGCGGCCTCTACGTGTTCGTAGTGACCGCGACTCGAGCGGAGGACGGGAACAGTAAAGCGATCGGCAAGTTCGTGATCATCCGCTAATGGCGAGGACGACCATGGCGCAGAGACATCTCGCGGCCGCACTGGGCCTGCTGCTCGCGGGCTCTGCCCCGGCGGCCGCACAGAACCTGGGGCAGATGTTGCGGCCCGATCCGCAGACGGCGACCACGAAGGTCGGCACGCGTGGTGCGAACTTCCTGGAGTTCGGTGTGGGCGCCCGCGCCCAGGCCCTCGCCGGCGCGGTCACCGCGCTGGCCGAAGGCGCCACTGCGCTCTACTGGAACACAGCCGGCTCGGCGGGCATGGAGGGGATTCAGGCCGCGTTCTCGTACTCCGAGCTGTTCGACGCCGGCATCACCCATAATTACGCCGCGGTGGTCATGCCCGTTGGCCAGGGGGCCGTGGGTGCCTCGTTCATTAACTTTTCGTCGGGGGATATCCCCCGTACGACCGAGGAATGGCCCGATGGCGGCGATCCAGTTGCAGGCAGCACCTTCGAGTGGACTGCCGTGGCCTTCGGGCTTCACTACGCCCGCACGATCACCGACCGGCTGGCCGTGGGCGCCGCGGCCAAGTACGCGCAGGAGGGGATCGAGCAGGGCACTGCCTCGTATCTCGGGTTGGACCTGTCCACGCGTTTCCGCACGGGACTCTATGGCGTGACGATCGGCGCTGCGCTGAACAACATCGGCAGCTCCGGCCGGATCGAGGGGCACGCGGTTCAGCGGCGGCTGGCCAGCTCCCAGGCGCAGGATCAGTTCATCGTGAGTCATCCGATCGACATCACCTTCCGCACGCGCAAGGCGCCCCTGCCGACCGTGTTCCGCTTCGGCGTCCAGACCGATCTGGTCGGGGCTCCAGACGCGCTGCTCGCCCCGAACCCGCAGCACCGACTGGTGTTCGCGGGGGAAGTGACGGACGCCATTGATACCGACATGCAGCCGGCCGTCGGGCTCGAGTACAGCTGGAAGGAGCTGTTCTTCCTGCGGGGTGGCAAGCGTTGGTTCAACGAAGATCGCAGCCCCTGGGAGTTCTCGGACGGGATGGCCGGCGGCTTCGGCTTGCGCGTTCCGGTCTTCGGCCGCAAGCTCGCCTTCGACTACTCCTACACCTCGATGGGTGAGCTGAACAACGTGCAGGTCTTCTCTCTCGAGTTCGGCTTCTAGGCGACGCGGGCAAGGATGGCGATCATGATGGGCAAGCTTGTCGTCCCGGGCCTCGTGGCGATCGCGCTGGCAGCGGTAGCGCAACCCGCGGCCGGTCAGGTGGCGGGGAAGTTTCAGATCGTTCCCAGCGCCGGTGCCATCGAGTTCGATGATGCGAGCGCTCTGAAACGCGCGGCATTCCTCGGTCTCGATGCTTCGTACTTCGCGACGCGCAATCTGGCGATCGGGCTGCAGCTCTACACTTCCCGGCCGGTGACGGACGGCACCTTCTTCCCGCTCACCACGCTGGATTTCGGCGATACTACCTACGTCTATGCAGTCGCGCAGCAGGTGACCCTCGTGGGAGTGGGCGCGCAGGTGCAAGTCCAGTTCCCGCTGGGGCGCTTGAATCTTTTCGTCACGGGCGGCGGCGGCGCCTACCGGTTCTATCTGGATCCGCGCCGCACACAAACGGTCGAGCGGTTTTCCGGCTCGAGCGCGACCGTGGGCGGCGGCGTCGATGTCGCCATCTCCGAGTATGTTGGGGTCCGGCTGGAGGCGCGGGACCTGATCCTGATGGATTACGATCGCGACGTCTTCGATGGTACGCTTCCCTACGAACGCAATACGCGCATCCCCGACCTGATTCCAGCGCCTGCGGCCGGGAAGGACGTCATTCACAACATCCGACTGGCGCTCGGCTTCTCGTTCGTTCCGGGCGGCCGTTGAGGAGGGCGAAATGACGCACAAGCTGCGCGTGCTGACGGTGGTCGTGCTCGCCCTCGGCTGGACGCAGGTCGGGTGTGAGACGGAAAAGGACCCGACCGAGCTGCTCGGGCCCATCCTGGATATGACGGTCGATGCGAAAGTCGCGGCAGGGCTGCCGACGATCAGCGTGGACACGGTGACGCTGGTCAGCAACAGTCCCAGCCGGCTCGTGCTGACCGCGCGGTATCTGGACCCGGTCACCGGCGGCAACCAGTACAATCTTTACCTGGTGAGTCTCGACAAGAAGACGACCGTGCGCGCGGTGCCCGCACTGGCCGATTACACGACCATCCGCTCCGACTCCACGCGGGTGAATCGCGACTCCGTGGCGGTTACGCGCACGACGGAAGCCAAGGGCAAAGTAACTGGCACCGTCGGCGGCGCGCTGAACATCACGCACCGCTTCGTCATTAACGAGGCGGACATCCTGCCAGACTCACTGGACCATTTCGGCTACGTGGTCATCACCGTCCAGGCGCCCGGGAGCGCATTCGACGAGAACGCGCCCGCCCCACTCTGGTTCAAGTACCGGAATCCGGCCAGAACTCTTCCGAGTGCACTGGCCTGGCTCAAGGGAGCAGGACAGTTCGGCCGCTTCGCCCTCGAGAAGACGGGAACGGACACCCTGTTCGCGGATTCCTCCTACACGTTCACGCCCGGCGGCGTCGGCCTGGGCGCGTTCTTCGGCGATCCAGGCCAAACGCGGCTCCAGGTCAACTTCGAGCACCTGGCGCGCCCGCCCCTGGGATACGCCTATCACGCCTGGTTCGCCGACAAGCAGTCGAGCGCCGTCGGGCCGTTCACGACGCCCGAGATCAAGGAAGTCGGCTCGCTGCTCACGCCCTACCCGGAGCTGGCACCGCTCACCGAAGCAGATGTGGCGACGTCCGGCGCCGGCGGCGTCGTGCAGCGGCGTGAGATCGCCTTCTCTACCGTGCGGGCGGACGAGGGCGGATTCGGCGCGATGTTCCACGATTACGACTTCTTCTACCTGACGCTGGAGCTCAAGAGCGGCGACGCCGGGCCGAGCTGGGCTCCGGTGGTCGGTGCTGAGATTCCTGGATCTCTGGCCGAGCGCCGGGCATCAGAGTAACCGGCTTTCGCAGTCGGCCTTCTTGGCGCCTCCGGCCCCCGCCGGGGGCGCTTTTTTTCGGTCCATCTGGCAGCGAACGAGGGAATGCATCCTGCGGCGAGGTGATTGCGCGCGGCGCTGTCGTCGCGGCGTCGCGCGCGTTCCAAAGGATTTATACAGAAGTGAAGGTGGAGTAGCGGTTACCTGACGCAACGCGGTAAGAGGAGCAAGCAACCGCAGAGGCGCGAAGGACGCAAAGAAAGGTCGCAAAGAACAGATAAGACAACTAAACAAATCCGTTCTCTGCGATTCTTTGCGCTCTTTGCCTCTCTGCGGTTGCTCTTGTTCCTGTCCGCGCCCGCTAGCTTTTGTTCCTGTCCGCGCCCGCTACCAGGATCCCGCCAGCAGCTCAGCCAACGCTCCGTAGATCGCCGGATTGCCGCCGAGCACCGCTCCCACCCCCGTCACGACGGCGGGATCGCCGTCCGGGCGCGTCACGATCGCACCGGCCTCACGCGCGATGAGCGTGCCGGCCGCCACGTCCCACGGACTCAGCACCAGCTCCCAGAAGCCGTCGAAGTAGCCCGTCGCGAGGTGGCAGAGATCGAGGGCGGCGGAGCCGGCGCGGCGGATGCCGGCCGTGTGGCGCAGCACGACGTCGAACTGGCGTAGATACTCGGGCAGCCGCTCCAGCGCCTTGAACGGGAAGCCGGTGCCGATGAGGGCGAGCCGGAGGTGCTCGATGTTCGAGCAGCGGATGCGCTCACCGTTCTTGAAGGCGCCTCCGCCGCGAGCCGCTGTCCATTCCTCGCCGGTAGCGGCGGCGACGACGGCGCCGGCCACGAGCTCACCCGTGTGCAGCACCGCCACGGACGCGGCGTACATCGGGTAGCCGTGCAGGTAGTTGGTGGTGCCGTCCAGCGGATCGACGATCCAGAGCCACTCGGGCGGCGCGGCGCCGGGCGCGGCCGCAGTCACGGCGGCCGCGGCCGCTTCCTCGGCGAGAAACGCGTGCCCGGGGTAGCGGCGCCGGACGAGCTCGACGATGCGCTCCTCGGCCTCGCGGTCCACGTGTGTGACGAAGTCGGAGACGCCTTTTTCCGACCAGTCCGCGACCCTGACCTGCCCCAGGTGCCGCCGGTGCACGGCGGCCGCGGCGCGGCCGGCCTCGACCGCCACGCGCACCAGCTCGGTCGTCTCGTCGGTCGGCATCGGCTCCTCGGGAGCGTTGCACCAGCCCGCTGCACGGCCGTAATTTAGACCCGCGGCCGGGACTCGCCTAGGAATGCGCAGCCGCGGTGCCCGTGCGGCCGCAGCCGGCAGACATCTTGCTTTGTTTCTGGTGCGGACGGTGAGTCAGGAGGAAGCATGGCCAAGCGGGTATCGCGCAAGGGAGCAAGTAGGGCCAGGCGGGTGTCGCGCAAGACAGCGCTTCCCAACGAGCTGCACGGGGAGCAGCGCAGTCTGGAGGCGCTGCGAGCGCACCAGCTCCGGGAGGAGCCCGGGCGCGAGACTCCCGGCCGTATCGGCCACCTCGCCAGCGGCGTGCTGGTGCAGGTCTGCCTCGA
>JACQPS010000178.1 GCA_016207445.1 Gemmatimonadota bacterium
AGCTCGTGCTTCACCTTCCCGGTCGCGCGGCCACGGAGGCGCTCACCGAGGGCCAGACGGTCGTGCTGCACGTGCCGCCCGGTGACGTGGTGGTGCTCCCGCCGGACTGAGGCGCGCACACCATGCCCACCGCCCGCGGTCGCGCTCGGGCACTCGCCCTGACGGTCGGCCCCGCCGTCGCCTACCTGTGCCTCTTCTTCCTGGTCCCGCTCGGCATCGTCGTGTGGTACAGCTTCTCCACGGGAACCGCGACGGGAGACATCGAGCGCACCTTCACGCTCGAGAACTACCGCCGCGCGCTCGACCCGCTGTACCTGAACGTGCTCGCGCGCTCCGCCTGGCTGGCGCTGCTCACGACCGCCATCGCGCTCGCCGTCGGCTACCCGGCGGCCTGGGCCATCCATGGTCTCGAGCGACGCTGGCGCCCCGCCGCGCTCGCGCTCGTCATCCTGCCGTCCTGGATGAACCTGCTGGTGAAGAACTACGCCTGGATCGTGATCCTGCGGCGGGAAGGAGTGCTGAACACGCTGCTCCAGGCCCTCGGGCTGATCGACCAGCCGCTCCCGCTCCTGTTCAATCCCTGGGCCGTCCTCGTGGGCCTGGTGCACACCTACCTGCCGTTCATGATCCTGCCGCTGTACGCGGCGCTCGATCGCCTCGACTGGAGTCTCGTGGAAGCCGCGCGCGATCTGGGCGCGGGGCGCTGGCAGACGTTCCGCCGGGTCGTGCTGCCCCAGACGCTCACGGGCGTGCTCGCGGGCTGCACACTCGTCTTCATCCCGGCGCTGGGCGCGTTCGTGACGCCGGATCTGCTGGGCGGCGCCCGCTCGCTCATGGTGGCCACGCTGATCGAGAACCAGGTGCTGCAGGTGCGCAACTGGCCCTTCGCCGCCGCGCTGTCCGTCTGGCTGATGCTGCTCGTGCTCGGTGCGGGCATGCTCTACCTGCGCCTGGTGCCGGCGCGGCGACGCGGTCACACGGAGGCGCGGGTGGGCGGAGGAGCGGCGGGGCTGCCATGAGGGCTGGACGCGTCAGCCGATGGGTGCTCTGGGGCACGCTCGCGTTCCTGTACGCGCCCGTGCTCGTGCTCGTCATCTACTCCTTCAACGACTCGCGCTTCAGCGCGGCCTGGCAGGGCTTCACGCTGCGCTGGTATGCGCGGCTGTTCGAGAGTCCCGAGACCGCCGCCGCGCTCGAGAACACGCTCATCGTGTCCGTGTCCTCGACCGTGATCGCGACGACGCTGGCCACGCTGCTCGCCGTGGGTCTCCACCTGCATCGCTTCCGCGGCCGGGGGCTCATCGAGGCGCTGCTCTACCTGCCGGTCATCGCGCCCGACATCATCCTGGGCGTCTCGCTGCTCGGCTTCTACGTGGCCGCGCACCTGCCGCTCGGGCGGCTCTCGATCATCCTGGCCCACGTGGCGTTCCAGATCTCGTTCGTCGCGCTGGTGGTGCGCGGACGGCTCCAGGACTTCCCACCCGCGCTGCTGGAGGCGGCCCGCGACCTGGGCGCCGATGAGCTGCGCACGCTGCGCCACGTGCTGCTGCCGCTGCTGCGCCCGGCCATCCTGGCGGGCGCGCTCATCGCCTTCGCGCTCTCGATCGACGATTTCGTGATCACCTACTTCACGGCCGGCGCGGGCGCATCCACGCTCCCGCTCCGCATCTACTCCATGGTGAAGCGCGGCGTGACGCCGGACGTGAACGCGCTCTCCACGCTGCTCCTGCTCTTCACGCTCGCGCTCATCGTGCTCGCGCTGCGGCTGAGGCCGGCGGCGGGAGCGACCGGACGATGACGGCGAAATTGCGGGCGCGGGCGCGGGCGAGCGCGGGGGCGAGGGCAATGCGGGCGCGGGCGCGGGCGAGCGCGGGGGCGAGGGCAATGCGGGTGACAATGCGGGCGAGGGGGGCTGCGCTCTTGCTGGCTCTGCTCGTTCCCGGCGCATGTGGTGAGCCTGCCGCCAGGCCCGAGGTGGTCGAGGCCTACGGCGCGCGCGTCGAGACCGCAGGGCTGGGGGATCGGCTGCACCTCTTCATCTGGCCGGACTATCTCGACCCCGGGCTCGTGCGGGAGTTCGAGCAGGCGTACGGCGTCGACGTCGTCATCGACTACTACGACAACAACGAGGCGCTGATCGCGAAGCTGGGCGCGGGCGGTGCCGGGCAGTACGATGTGGTCGTCGCTTCGGATTACGCCGTAGAAGTGCTGCGAGGGCAGGGGCGGCTCCAGCCGCTCGAGCACGCGCACATCCCCAACTTGAAGAACCTGGACGCTCGTTTTCGCGCGCTGCCGTTCGACCCCGGCAACGTCGTCTCCGTCTGCTACCAGTGGGGCACGAGCGGGCTCGGGATCCGCACGGATCTGTTGAGGGTGGACGTGCCGCTGGACACCTGGCGCCTGGTCTTCGACAGCGCGCTGGCGCCGGGGCCGTTCACCATGCTGAGCGACCCGCGCGAGACGATCGGTGCGGCGCTGCTCTACCTCGGGCACTCCGCGAACAGCACCGACCCCGCGGCGCTCGCCGCGGCCGAGCGGCTGCTGGTCGCACAGCGGTCGCGCGTGCTGACGTACACATCCTTCGCGACCGGCCGGGACCTCCTCCTGAGCGGCGATGCGGTCGTGGCGCACAACTACAGCGGCGACGTGCTCATGGCCAAGGCGGAGGTGCCGGCCATCCGGTTCGTGATCCCGCACGAGGGCGCGATCCTGTGGACGGACAACCTGGCGGTGCCGGCGGGCGCGCCGCACAAGCGCCTCGCGGAGGTGTTCATCAACTTTCTTCTGGACGCCGACGTCGGCGCCCGCCTGTCCAATTTCACCCGCTACGCCTCGCCCAACGCCGCCGCGCTGCCGCGCATCGACCCGGCGCTGCGCGGCGACCCGGCCGTGTATCCCGACAGCGCGGTGCTCGCGCGGCTCGAGATCCTGCGTGACCTCGGTCCGGCGCGCGCGCTCTACGATCGCATCTGGACCCGCCTGCGCGCGGGAGGTTGATCGCGCACCGCGTGCCGAGCTTCGGGAAGGATTCGGTGCGCCGCCCCGGCCGCCTGCCCAGAATTCCTTTCCGCGCTGGTGCAGATCGTGCGCTC
>JACQPS010000185.1 GCA_016207445.1 Gemmatimonadota bacterium
GTCGTCTACTACGGCAGCCAGTTCCTGCACCGGAGCCCGGACCGTGGCGACTCCTGGGAGATCATCAGTCCCGACCTCACGACCAACGACGCGGAGAAGCAGAAGCAGCGCGAGAGCGGTGGCCTGACGCGCGACGTCACCGGCGCCGAGAACCACACGACCATCCTCACGATCGCGCCCAGCCCCGTCGAGCGGGGCGTGATCTGGGTCGGCACGGATGACGGCAACGTGCAGCTCACGCGCGATGGCGGGACGACCTGGACGAACCTGGTCACGCGCATCAAGGGTGTGCCGCCCGCGACCTGGGTGCCGCACGTCGAGGCCTCGAAGTACGACGCCGCCACCGCGTTCGTCGCGTTCGACGACCACCGTCGCGGCAACTGGACGACTTACGTCTACAAGACCACGGACTACGGCCGCACCTGGATCAGCCTGGCGACCGCGGACATCCAGGGCTTCGTCCACGTGATCGAGCAGGATCCCGTCCAGCCCGAGCTCTTCTATCTCGGCACCGAGTTCGGATTGTTCGTGAGCCTGAACGGCGGCAGGAAGTGGTTCAGGTGGACGCCCGGCGTGCCGACCGTCCCGGTCACCGCGCTCATGGTGCACCCGCGCGATCACGACCTGGTCATCGCCACGCACGGCCGCGGCATCTACATCCTGGACGACGTGCGGCCGCTGCGCGAGCTCGCGGGCAGCGCGACGATCGCGTCCCAGCCACTGCACCTGTTCGAGCCGCCGCCCGCGTACCAGGCGCTCGGCCGCCAATCCGCCGGAGGTCGCTCCGGCGGTGCCGGCGAATTCCGCGGCCAGAATCGTCCGTCGGGCGCGCTGCTCACGTTCTGGGCGAAAGAGGCGGGCAAGGACAGCGCCCGGATCGAAGTGCTGGACGCGTCCGGGGAGGTGATCCGAAAGTTCGCCGCGCGCGTGCAGACGGGCGTGAACCGCGTCGCGTGGAATCTGCGGCGGAACGCGTTCCGGCAGCCGCCTCGCGACGACGATCGCGGCTTCGACGATGATGACGTAATCTTCGGGCCGCGCGTGCTGCCGGCTAACTACACCGTCCGGATCGCGCTGGGCGAGCAACGCGCCACGCGCTCGCTCCGGGTGCTGGACGATCCGAAAGCCTCGATGCCGCTGGTGGACCGGGATGAGAAATTCCGCACACTCATGCGCGTGGGGCGGCGATCCGAGGAGGCGGTGGACGCGGCCGGGCGGCTCAAGACGGTGCGCGAGGCGGTCGAGCGTGTGACGGGCATCGCCATCATGAGCGGCGATGCGCGCGTCAAGGAGCTGGCCACCGCGGCGACCGAGCTGAGGCAGAAGCTCGAGGCCGTCTCCGACTCGCTCCGCGCCTACCGCGCCCTCGACTCGGTGTACATGTCTCTCGCGTCCTCCTGGGAGAAGCCGACCCAGACGCAGCTCATGCGGCTGCGCCGGGCCGAAGTGCGCATCGACCGGCAGGTCGCCGCGCTCAACCAGTTCCTGGCCGAGAACGTCGCGGCCTTCCGGCAGAAGGTACAGGCCACGACGTCGCTCGCGCTCGTGCCCGAGACGCCGCCGCTGTCGCTGGAGGGAGTGAAGGCGTCGGGAGAGCAGAAGCAGTAGATAGGGGTCAGGGGTCAGGGGTCAGCCGATTCCGGGGCATCCCAGGCAGTCCAAGATCTGGATCTCAGCGAATAGTTGCTGAACCCTGACCCCTGGCCCCTGATCCCTCCTTAATCCGCCACGATACGCGGGCGGCGCAGCTCGACTTCCGTCTCGCCCGGGTAACCGGTGATCAGGCGCACGCCCCGCTGGCGGGTGAAGTACGCCCACGCCCACTGGATCATCACCAGCACGCGGTTGCGGAACCCGATCAAGTAGAGGATGTGGACGAAGAGCCACACCAGCCAGGCCGGATAGCCGGAGAACTTCAGGCCGGCGAACTGGCCGACGGCCGCGGCTCGCCCGATCGTGGCCAGAATCCCCTTGTCGCGGTAGCGGAACCGCCGCCTCGGCTGGCCGCGCAGGTCCCGCCGGATCATCTCCGCGACGAAACTTCCCATCTGCATGGCCGCGGGCGCCACGCCCGGCACGAGCTCGCCCTCCTGCTCGAGATGGGCGAGGTCACCGATCACGAAGACCTCCGGATGATCGGGCATCGAGCAATCCGGCTGCACGATCACGCGGCCGGCGCGGTCCAGCGGCGCGCCCAGCGTGGCGCCGAGCGCCGAGGCGGCCACGCCCGCCGCCCAGAAGATGTTGCGGGTGGGGATCTGTTCATTGGCTAAGTAGACGGCGTCCGGCTGGATGCGCGTCACCAGCGCGCCGGTGCGCACCTCCACGCCGAGTCGCGCGAGCTGCTCCTCGGCTTTGGCCGACAGGTCCTCCGGGTACGTGGGCAGCAGACGCGAGCCGCCCTCGAGCAACACGATGCGCGCGGTCGCGGGGTCGATCGCCCGGAAATCGCGCGGGAGCGATTGCCGCGCGATCTCGACCATCGCACCCGCCAGCTCGACGCCGGTCGCCCCACCGCCCACGATCACGAAGGTGAGCAGCCGCCGGCGCGCGGCGGGGTCGGCCTCGCGCTCTGCCGTCTCGAACGCCAGCAGGAAGCGACGCCGGATCTCGACCGCATCCTCGATCGTCTTCAGCCCGGGCGCCGCCTGCGCCCACTCCTCGTGGCCGAAGTAGGCGTGGGTCACGCCCGTGGACACGATCAGGTAGTCGTAGCCGATGCGGCCATCGCGCAGCTTCACCTCCCGCCCGTTCACGTCCACGCTCACCGCTTCGGCCAGCCAGATCTCGGCATTGCGCTGGCGGCGCAGGATGTGACGGATGGGGCTCGCGATGTCGCCCGGCGAGAGCGAGGCGGTCGCGACCTGGTAGAGCAGCGGCTGGAACAGGTGGAAGTTGCGGCGGTCCAGCACCGTGACGTGCACGGGCGCGCGCCGCAGGGCGCGGGCGCAGTAGAGCCCGCCGAAGCCACCGCCGACGATCACCACGCGCGGCCGGCGGCTCCCGGCTGGAACGGGATGCAATGCGTCGTTGGGCATGCGGGAGGACTATCGGGATCTACTGCCGGATGCAATAGCCAGTCTGCGAGACGCGGCTACTTCAGCCGGGCCACGTACCGCTCGTACGCGGACGGGAACACCGCAACATGGTAATGCGGCGGCTGCCGCTCGCGCGTGGCTTCGACCACGCCTCGCCGCTCGAGCGAAAGCAGCACGCGCTCCAACCAGCCGCGACAGGACGCACGCTCGCTGCGCCGCAGGTCTACGGCCATGCCGGTCGGGTGCACCGATCGATGCGACGCATTGCGCGGCTGCAGCCGGGTCGGGCGCGTGAGACTCGTGACCACCAGCCGCTCGGCGCAGGCTCTCCGGTACTGCCGCCCCAGCCGCTCCACGAACAGCTTCACCGCCGGGCGCGCGTACGGAAACGATGCGCCGGCCACCACGTAATCCTTGTTGCCGTAGAGCGGCACCAGCAGACCGAGTCGAACGAACCGCCGCACGTCTTCCCTGCGCCGCAGGTGGGTGAAGTCGTGACGCCGCGCGACGGCGGCTTGCCGCGACAGCGACCACGGCGAGCCACGCAGGCTTTGTGCGGGCGCTGGCGCTGGGCGGCCCAGGAGCATGCCCGCAAGGAGCACGAGTGTCACGCGCATGAGGAGAGTCATGGGACGGTAGCTTCGAGTCCGTGCTTACCGTTCTGTACCA
>JACQPS010000176.1 GCA_016207445.1 Gemmatimonadota bacterium
CGACGGCGGCGTTCAGAACGAAGGGGGTCTCGACGTGCCCGCCCTGCGCGAGCACGTGCGCCGGGCCAGGACCGTCGCCGGCTTCGCCGGCGGGCAGGCGATCACGAACCAGGAGCTGTGGCGGATCCCGTGCGACTTCCTGATTCCCGCCGCGCTCGGCGGCGTGATCAACAAGGAGGAGAATGTCCAGGACCTCGACTGCCGCATGGTGGTGGAGGCGGCGAACGGGCCGACCACGCCCATCGCGGACAAGGTGCTGGCCGAGCGCGACATCCCCGTGCTGCCGGACTTCCTGGCGAACGCGGGCGGGGTGGTCGTGTCCTATTTCGAGTGGACGCAGAACCTGCAGCAGATGACGTGGGAGCTCGAGCAGGTGTACGCCGGGCTCGAGAAGAAGATGGTCGCATCCTACCGCGCGGTGATCGAGGCCATGCGCCAGCACAGCGTCTCGCTCCGCACGGCCGCTTACATGATCGCACTGCGGCGCGTGGCGGAGGCGGAGGAGCTGCGCGGGCACTGAACAGAATTCACCGCAAAGCACGCAAAGAACGCAAAGTTTCCAACGACGAAATCCAAGCGGAGGCCGGCAATCAAATTTCAAAATTGACGTTTCGAATTTCGCGGGGCTCGCGGAATTCCGCGACGAACCCTTTGCGCTCTTAGCGGTCTCTGCGGTGAAAATTCCGCCGGCACGGCACGAATGCGTCCATCAAGCAGCCAGCCCGTTCTCGATCCCGTACGGCCGGTCTTCCGCGCCATCGCCGCGACCGTGGTGCCCGAAGCGGCGCGGCTCGGCGAGGCCGAGTGGTCCGAGCTGGAGGGCAGCGTCGAGAAGGCAGTGGCCGAGCGGCCGCCGAAGATGCGGCGCCAGCTCCGGCTTCTGATCCGCACGCTCGAGCTGCTCCCGGTGTTCCGCTACGGCCGCCGCTTCTCGCGCCTGGACGCGGCCGCGCGCAGGCGCTTCCTCGAGAAGATCCAGGACTCGCCCATCCTGCTGCTGCGGCGCGGCTTCTGGGGCCTGCGCACGCTGGTGCTCCTGGGCTATTACACGCGCGCGGCGGCAGCCGGCGAGATCGGCTACGCCGCGGACCCGCGCGGCTGGGACGCGTGGCGCGAGCGGCGTGAGACGCACGGGCAGGAGGCGCAGCCATGAACGAACGCGCCTACGACGTCGTCATCATCGGCTCCGGCGCGGGCGGCGGCACGGTCGCCCAGGAGCTGAGCCCGCTGGTGAGGGACGGGCTGCGCGTGCTCGTGCTGGAGCAGGGGCCGCGGCTGAATGATGACGAATTCACCGGCCGCGAGGGCGAGATGGCGCCCGCGCTCTACGAGGACGGCGGCGGCTTTCTCACGGCCGACGGCACCATGATGCTGGCGCTGGGACGCGCGTATGGCGGCTCCACCGTGGTCTACACGGGTACGTCACTGCCGCCGCCGGAGCGCGTGATCGAGCGCTGGGACGTGCCGGGACTGGAGTACCCGGACCTCCTGCGGCGGTCGGCGAAGCACGCGGCGGCGGACAACGTGCACTACCTCGAGCCGGAGCTGATCAACGAGAACAATCGGCTGTTCGTGGAGGGGTGCGCGAAGGCAGGCTGGCAGGCCGGTCAGTTCCCGGTGAACGTGAAGGGCTGCCGCGGCTCGAGCCTGTGCAACCTCGGCTGCCCCAATGCCGCGAAGCAGGGCACGAACCGCGTGCAGCTCCCGGCCGCGGAGCGCGCGGGCGTCGAGGTGGTCACGCGTGCGCGGGCGCTGGTCATCGAGGGGCGTTCCGTGCGCGTGCGCGTGGCGGAGCAGATGCCGGGCGAAAAGGGGCTTCCCTCGGAATGGGCGCCCGGCGACTACCGTGTGCACGCGAGATCGATCGTCCTTGCCGCCGGTGCGATCGGCTCGCCGGCGCTCCTGCTCCGCTCCGGCTGCGGCCGCGCGCTGCCGCGGCTCGGCGAACGGTTCACGTGCCATCCGGCGCACGTTCTGGTTGCCGAGCACGCGCGGCCGATCACGAACGACGTCGGCCACCCCAAGAGCTATTACCTGGACCGCGCCGAGGAGGAGAGCTTCGTCCTCGAGACCTGCATGTACTTCCCGTTCACCACGGCGAAAAACCTGACCGGCTTCGGCGCGGACCACAGCCGCTTCATGCACGCGTTTCCGCGCCTGCAGATGATCCTGGTGCTGGCGTGCGACCGCGCGGTGCCGGGCAACCGTGTGACGGTGGACCGGGCGGGCAAGCCGGTCGTACACTATCGCTTCACGCCCGAGGTGATCGAGGCGCTGGTGCGGGCGACGCGCGCGTCGGCGCGCATCTTTTTCGCCGCCGGCGCGCTGCGGGTGCACGCGCCTTCGGCCGACCCGCCGCTGCTCGAGCGCTCCGAGATGGGTCGCATCGACGAACGCATTGCAGCGCGGCACTTCAAGCCGGGCAAGATCAGCCTCTCGGCCGCGCACCTGATGGGCGGGTGCGGCATGGGGCGCACGCCCGCCGATTCCGTCACCGACGCCTGGGGCCGCGTGCACGGCATTCCGTGGCTGCGGGTCGCGGATGCCAGCCTGTTCCCGGACGCGCTCCACATCAATCCGTATCTGACGATCATGGCGCTGGCGGACCGGGTGGCGGAGCGGATCCGGTCGGAAGCGGGCGAGCTGTTTGGTGTCGCGGCGGCGTAGTGCTGCGACGGATGCGCAACGGACGAGGTCACATGCGCAGGCTTAGCATGGCGCGCTCGGGCACGCCACAGTCGGCGCGACTGCGTCACCCGTATGAGTTCATCACCATCTGAGCGGGCCCATGCAATCGAGCGGTGCGGAAATCGTCGTGCGAGCCCTGGAAGACGAAGGCATTCCCTTCGCCTTCGGCATTCCCGGCACGCACAACATCGAGCTGTACGACGCATTGGCCGAGTCGGAGAAGGTGCGGCCGGTGCTGGTCACGGACGAGCAGAGCGCCTCCTTCATGGCGGACGCGGTGTGGCGGGCCTCCGGAAAGCTGGGGTGCGTGAACCTGGTCCCCGGCGCCGGGCTGACGCACGCGCTCTCCGGCATCGCCGAGGCGTTCATGGACACGGTCCCGATGCTCGTGCTCGGGTGCGGCATCCGGCACGACAGCGGGATGGGGTATCAACTGCATGACGTCGACCAGCTGGCGATGGCGCGGCCGGTGACGAAGGCGGTGTTGCGCCCCGAGCGCGGGGAGGAGATCTACGCCACCATCCGCCGCGCCTGCCGCATCGCGCGCGAAGGCGCGCCGGGGCCGGTGATGGTCGAAATCCCGGCGAACCTCTATCTGTCTCAGCACGACGTCGGCGATGACACCGTTCCCGCTCCCGTTCCCCTTCCCGTTCCCGACCGAACGGACATCGAGCGCGCGGCCGCACTGCTGAGCAGGAGCAGGCGCCCCCTCCTCTACCTGGGGCTGGGCGCGGCCGGCGCCGGCGCGAAGCTGGTCGAGCTGGCGGAGCGGCTCGAGGCGCCCGTAGCGACGACCTTCCAGGGGAAGGGTGTCTTCCCGGAATCCCATCCGCTCTTCCTCTGGAACGGCTACGGCCGTGCGGCGCCTCCCTTCGCGCGCGACATCGCGTCGTCCTGTGATGCCACGCTCGCGCTCGGCTGCCGCTTCGGCGAGGTCGCGACCGGCAGCTACGGCGCGCCGCCACCCGGGCGGCTCGTGCACGTCGACATCGAGCCGGCCGTGCTCGGGCGGAACTATCCGGCCGAGGTGGCGATCGCGGCGGACGCGGCGTTGTTCGTGGACGCGCTGCAGCAGGCGCTGCCGAAGCGGACGAGTACGGCCCCAGGCACGGGCACGGCCACGGAACTGCGCAAGCGCATCCGCGAGGGTCACGAAAAAGTCTGGGCGGAGTGGCTGGAGGAGAAGGGCGGGCCGAAGGTCACGCCCGCCTACTTCCTGCGCTCGCTGCAGCAGGCATTCGGCGCTGACACCATCTACACGACCGACAGCGGCAACGGCACGTTCCTGGCCGTCGAGTGCCTGCGCCTGGACGGGCCCGGCAAGTTCCTGGCGCCCGTCGACTATTCCTGCATGGGTTACTCGGTCCCCGCCGCGATCGGCGCGAAGCTGGCGCGGCCCGCTGCGCCGGTGGTCGCGATCGCGGGTGACGGCGCCTTCCTCATGACCGGCCTGGAGCTGGTCACGGCCGCCACGCTCAAGCTGCCGATCGCCGTCTTCGTGCTGCGCGACTGGCAGCTCGCGCAGATCGCGCAGCTCCAGGAAGCCGCGTATGCGCGCGCCCCCGCCAGCACCCTCGGCAACTACGATCTCGACATCCTCTGCCACGGGCTCGGCGTCGAGTGCCTGCGCATGGACAGCGACGACGAGGTCGCACCCATGCTGAAGCGGGTGAGCTCGATGCTGGACGAAGGTCGTCCGGTCGCCGTGGATGTCTCGATCGACTACGCCGAAAAGACTTACTTCACCCGCGGCGTGATCCGCACCAACCTCGGGCGACTCCCGCTCATCGACCGCATTCGTTTCCTCAGCCGCGCGCTGGCCCGCCGCGTCTTCGCCTGAACCGGCGGGCAGAGGGCCCTCCATGTGGGAACCGCCCCCGCCCGGGCGCGGTTAGGGGGGTGCATGTCACGATTTTCACCGAAACTCGGTTCGCTCCTTTTGGCCGCCGGGCTCGCGCTCGCCGGCTGCGGGAGCAGCGAGTCGGGGGCGGCCGCGGCCGAAGCGCGGGCCGCGGGGTCCGTGGGCGTGGCTCCGGCGGCGACGCTCCCGGCGGCGGGATCGCGGCAGGCGGTGACGCCCGGCGGCTTCACGGTCCGCGTCGCCCCCGATCCGGATCCGCCGCGCGTGGGTCGGTTGCGCCTCGTGATCACGCTCGAGCCCGCGCGCGAGGTTGCGGGTCCGCTGTCGGTGGACCTGGCCTCACCCACGATGCCCATGCACGGCATCGTACGCGTGCCGGCGGACGCGCTGGGTGCAGGATCGTACGTCGCGCTGCTGGAGATCCCGATGGAGGGGCTCTGGTCGGTGTACATCAATCTGGACGACGGTGCGGAGGCGGCGTCGTTCCAGTTCGAGGTTCCGGCGGGTGCGGGCACGGCGGACGCGGTGCACCGGCGGGTCCCGGAGTAGACGACTCCCCGGCCGTGGCGGGGAGTTTCCCCTACAACTCATTTCAAGGAGGAGTCATGCGGAAGCTCACAGTAGGCCTGCTCTTCCTGGGGATCGGCATCGCCGGCGCGAGCCCGGCGGCCGCCCAGGAGGCGAAGAAAGCGGCGAAGGCCGCCGAGCCGACGGCGGTCTCGCTGACGGGGCAGGTGATCGACCTGTCGTGCAAGGTGGTGAACGGCGCGAGCGGGCCCGACCACAGGATGTGCGCGGAGAAGTGCGCGGAGATGGGTCAGCCGCTCGCGATCCTCGGGAGCGACGGCACGGTGTACGTGCCGGTGAACCAGGGCATGGGCGCGAAGGGCGAGAACGATCGCCTCAAGCCGTTCGCCGAGCAGAGCGTGAAGGTGAAGGGCAAGGTGTTCAAGCGGGCGGGCGTCAACGCCATTTTGATCGAGGAGATCAAGGCGTCCTGATGGTCGAGCCGTGAAGCTGCGCAGGGCTTTCCCGCGAGGCCGGGCACGAGTGCCCGGCCTCGCGCTCGTCCTGACCGGTCTCGCGCTGGCATCCTGCGGGCGGGAGCGGGACGACACGCCGGTCGCCGAGCCGGTCCCGGCGTACCGCGCTCCCACGACGGTACTGGAGGACGGGGCGCGCAGCATCGAGAACCACGTGCCGCGCGAGCGCCTGCGGGTCTACACGGAACCAGCCGGCCGCGTGCGCCTGCTCTTCCTGAACGGCGTCGCCGCCGCGCCCCGGAGCGACGGCGGCGCGGCCTGGCCCGAAGCAGCCGGCGGCCGCGTCGTCGTCTTCGATGCGTGGGGGAACGTCGCCGACATCCTCCAGGGTGCGCCGCGCGGTGCGGCGCCGCTCGGCCGGCCGCTCTTCGCGGCCGAGGCCGGCGGCAGGCTCTGGGGGATCGAGGGCGCCTCCTCACTCCTGTTCGAGAGTGGACGGCCCCGGGAATGGCTGAGCGTCGAGCTGCCGGGGCTCGTGCAGTCGGGCGCGCGCGGCGTGTTGGCCGCGGCGCGCAGCGTTCACGAATTCGCGCTTGCGCCCGTGCTCGAGCAGGACCCGCTCCTCTGGCTGCTCGACGCGCGCGGCCAGGTGCTGCGCACGCTCGGGCGGGTGCAGCTGCCCGAGAATGCGTTCCTGGGACAGCTGCACAACGCGGGCTGGGTGGTGCTGGACGCCGAGGGCGGCATCTACTTCGCGTTCGCGCTGTTCCCCGAGGTGCGGAAGTACGACGCCGCCGGCCGCCTGCGCTGGGTGAGCCGCTGGCCGCTCGAGGCGCCGCCCCCTCCGCCGCGACTCAGCGCGCGCGCGGGCGGCATCCAGCCGGAGTTCACGGCGGTGCAGCACGGCATCACGCTCGGGCCGGATGGGCGCATCTACGTGCTCGCCAGAGGCGCGAGCGGCGCCGCCGACCGGTTGGTCGTGCTCGATCAGGACGGGATCTGGGTCCGAACGGC
>JACQPS010000177.1 GCA_016207445.1 Gemmatimonadota bacterium
GGAGCTCGACGCCCCGGATGCGCTGAACTTCATCGAGAGCTCCGCGGCGCTGGTCGGCGACAACAGCTTCTTCGGGTTCACCTCTCCCGTCGCGGGCTGGCGCTATCGCTTCGAGGCCTCGCCCGCGTTCGGAACGCTGACTTACCAGTCGCTGCTGGCGGACTACCGCCGCTACTTCTTCCGCCGGCCGTTCACCCTCGCGCTGCGCGGCTTCCATTACGGCCGCTACGGCGAGGACAGCGATGATCGCCGGCTGCAACCGCTCTTCGTGGGTTACGAGACCCTGGTGCGCGGCTACAGCATCGAATCCTTCGAGCCGGAGGAGTGCACGAGCGCGGTCGGGGGATCCAACGACTGCCTGGAGTTCGATCGGCTGGTGGGCAGCCGGATCGGTGTCGCGAACTTGGAGCTGCGAGTCCCGCTGCTCGGGCCCGAAGGATTCGCGCTGGTGGATTTCCCGTATCTACCGACCGATCTGGCGCTGTTCGTCGACGGCGGCGTGGCCTGGCGCTCCGGGGATGCGCCCGAACTCGAGTTCAGGCGCCGCTCGGCCGAGCGCATCCCGGTCTTCAGCACGGGGGTGAGCACGCGCTTCAACCTGTTCGGCTACCTCGTGCTCGAGGTCTACTACGCCTACCCGTTCCAGCGGCCCCTGAAAGGGGCGCACTTCGGGTTCAACCTGGCGCCGGGGTGGTGAGAGAGCGTGCGGGCGTCCAGAGGCTCGAGGTCACGCGGAGGCGCGGAGACGCGGAGAGCACTCACAAATTTCTCTCAGCGTCTCCGCGTCCCTGCGTGAAACCCTCCGTCCCGAATCCGTTACTCGCCACTTGCCACAATGCTGAGCTCCTCGCCAGCCACCGTATTCGAGCACGAGCCTGCCACGAAAAAGGGCGAGCCTCTCGGTTCGCCCTTGATCGCTCACGGTCCGCCGGCCGTCAAGACCTCCGGCGGCTCTCGTCGTCGATCTGCTCGGTGGATGGCGGTGGCGAGCCGCCCCCCGGACCGAAGCCCGTGCGCCCCACCCGATCCGGCACCGTGACCTGCACCTCGGCCGCGTTGTTGGCGTAGTCGCTCTCCGCGAACATGTGGCAGAGCCCGTTCGGGTCTTTGGCCGGGCAAACTTCAGCGCGCCTGGGCTTGAACGGCGGGTTGACCGTGATTCGGATCACGTAGTCGCCCGGTAGGATCGGCTCCACCGGGTCGGTGAGCAGGAAGAACTGCCCGCTCAGGAACTTGAAATACTCGTCCGACCACCCCGTGCTGATCCCCTGGAAGCCAGGGATGCCCGGCCGGCCGCAGCTAGCGTAGACGAACGACTCCGGTGGGATATCGCTCTTGAACGGGTCCACATCGATCATGCAGAAGCCACGCTTCCTGGCCTGGATCGCTTTCCCGAGGCTGCCGTTGGCCAGCACCGGGAAGATTTCGTACGTGGCGTAATTGCGGAAGTGGAAGTGGTTGTGGCACGGCGCCAGCTCGAACAGGCCGTCGCTGTCGCTCGTGTCGCCGTCCCCGTTCGGATCGATATGGGAGTTGGGGTCTCCAATGAACACGTCCGCATCCCCGATGTTCGGCGTCTTCACCGTGAAGCGCAGCACCCGATGGGTGCCACCCTCGAACCCGCCCTCGATGGCGCTGCAGGAGGTCGAAGAGAACGTCTCCTCGTAGATGACCCACGAGGCGGCCAGCTCCAGACGGTCCACGATCAGATCCGGCGTCCCCGACAGATCCTGGTCGAAGGCAAAGCGGGCCTCCTCCGGCCCCGCCACGGGGGACGGGCCGGCGCGGTCGCAGGCCGGGAGGGCGAGCAGTACCGCAAGACCGAGTACGGCCGGACGAAGGCGCATAGGACCTCCTCGAGCGAGGGAACGCAGCAGCCCTGCGTGCGTGTTCTGCGCGCGCTGGTGTCGGAGCCGTCGGTCTGGATTGGGCGTATTTCTGGGTGGCGGACCCGGATCCGCAGGCGGGTCCGCGGCAGCCACCCTAGGGCCTGGCCGGCCAGGTGTCAAGGGACGACGCCGTGCCTCGGCTCCACGGGCGCCAGCCTCTCTCGCAGGCGCCGCAACGCACCATCGTCGGGGTAGTGCCGCAGCCCCTCCTCGACGGCCGCAGCCGCCTCCGCCGGCCGCCCCTGCC
>JACQPS010000194.1 GCA_016207445.1 Gemmatimonadota bacterium
AGGTTCTGCAACGAGTTACGTCAGCGAGTCGGTTGCGCGGGCGTTGCACCTTCGAAACGAATCGTTCCGCCAGGGAACGAATCGTTACGAGGCTGCGCGGACGGCGAGGTTGCGCTCGACCCGCCCGATTCGTCGCCGCATCACGGCTGCGGTTCCGTGCCCGCGTCGAAGAGGTTCATGAAGGTTCTCCACGCTGACGTGGACTGTGGCTCGAACGGCAGGTGGCATCACCACGATGCGTGCCGCACAGCGCCTTTCAACGTAAGACATATTCGTGCAATGAGTTACGTCGGCGAACCGGTCGTGCGCACGCCTCGTCGGCGAAACGAATCGTGGTGTTCGGGGAATGGATCGTTACACCGGCGCGCGCACGGCGAGCGGCAAACGCACCTCCACGGTCGTGCCCTCGCCCGACCGGCTGTCGACGCGAACCTCGCCGTGATGCGCGGCCGCGATACGCTGCGCGACCGCGAGGCCGAGACCGGTTCCGTCCGGCCGCGTGGAGAAGAACGGCTCGAAGACGTGCTCCAGCACGTCGGGCGGGATGCCGCGTCCATTGTCGCTGATGGCGACGACGGCTTCGTCATCTTGGGTGCGCACGTGCGCGCGCGCGCACCCGCCCGATCCCAACGCCTGCGCCGCGTTGAGGAGGATATTGAGGAAGAGCTGCTCGAGGGCGCCGGCGTCGCCCTCGACGTGGATGGATTCGGCATTACCAGCGAGCGGCTCGAGCAGCGCGCCGCGTACCGCGAAGGCGGGCTGCGCCGCATGCAGCGCCGCGCGCAGCGGCTGCTGCAGATCGAGCGGGCGGAGCGTGATGCGTCCGCTGCGGGCGACGACGAGGGCGCCGCTCACGGTGCGGTCGAGGCGCGCGATCTCCTCGAGCGCGCCGCTCTGGAGCTGCCGTAGCTCGGAGCCTTTGGGCAGTGCTTCCTCGACCATCTGGAGGTCGACGCGAATCGAAGTGAGCGGGTTGCGTATCTCGTGCGCGAGGGTGGATGCGAACTCGCCCACCGCCGCCAGCGCTTCGCGCTGCGACAACTGCCGCAACGTACGCCGGAGGCTGTCAGTCATCGCGTTGAAGGAGCGCGCCACCCTGCCCACCTCGTCTTCGCCGCCGGACTCCACTTTGCGCTCGAGGTCGCCACGAGAAACCGCCTCCGCCGCGGTCGCCAGCCGCTCGAGGGAGCGCGTCATCCGCCCGGTCAGAGCGGCCGCCAGCGTGAGTCCCACCGCGGCCACGATGAGCAGCGCCCACACGCCGCGGCGCGCGGCCTGCTCGAAGGGGCGCGTGAACGGCCCCAGTGGCGCCGCTGCCACCAGCTCCAGCGGCAGCTCCTCGAGCGTGCGCCGCTGCGTGATCCACTCGTCGCCGGTCCACAGGAACCGCTCCCCCGCGACCGCGGCCGGATCGAAGGGGAGCGGAAGCAGCGCCGCGCCACTGCCGCGGTCGAACGCCCCGAGCACCGCACCCGCGGCGGCGAGCGAGCCGAGGCGATCGCCGGTCAGAGCGCTCACGCGCACACCGGCCTCCAGAAGGCCCAGGGCACGACCCGACGCGCGCTCGTAAATGTTCAGACGGACGGACAACAGCGGATCGCCCGAGCCGAAGCTCGCGGATGCGGCCGCCGACCGATCGAGGCTCCAGAGGATGCGCTCGGCGTTATCACGGACCACCGCGCGCTCCACTGCCCGATCGAGGATCGTGAACAGGCTGTCGAGACTTGCAGGCTGCGGCGTGGCGGCACGGCCCGCTTCGCGGGAGCCGAGGCTTCGCTCCGTCGGGACGGCTTCGGTCGCGGCGAGCGCGCGCTGCACCGCGTCGTCTTCCGCGAGGAGGAGCAGATCGGAGCGAAGCCGGATCCAGCGCGCGCCGATCTCGGCCACGGTTCGGTCGAGCGCCTCGCTCACGCGTGCCTCGAGCAGCTCCTCACCGGAGCGAGCGGCGGTACGGGTCAGCCAAAGCCCGACCAGCGCGAGCGGAATCAGCGCGCCGGCCAATACGACGAGGAGGATGCGCGTGCGAAAGGACACGATGCGGGGCATTGCGGGATCAACCCTCATCGGGGGGGTCCGCGACGGCCTCGTTCGGTTCGGGCTCCGTCCCCGAAGGATCTTCGATACCGTACTTCTTCAGCAGGCGCGCCAGGCGAGGTCGTGAGACACCGAGGATGCGGGCGGTGCGCGCGCGGTGGCCGCGGGTCGCCTTGAGCACCGCCGCGACATGCTCGCGCTCCACCTGCTCGAGCGACGCCATGCGAGGCGCCGCCAATACGGGCGCGACCTGCGCTGTCAGGCCCAGGTGGTCAGGGCGGATGACGTCGCCCGTGGCCAGCACCACCGCGCGCGTGAGACAGTTCTCCAGCTCGCGCACGTTGCCGGGCCACGCGTGCGCGAGCAGCGCATCGAGCGTGTCTCTGGCGAGGATGGGAGGCTCG
Source organism: Gemmatimonadota bacterium (assembly GCA_016207445.1). Classification (GTDB taxonomy): domain Bacteria; phylum Gemmatimonadota; class Gemmatimonadetes; order Longimicrobiales; family RSA9; genus JACQPS01. Next base: position 2,439 of record JACQPS010000194.1, read on the forward strand.
CGCCCGACGGCCTGGCTGGCCTTGCGTACCAGATACTCGGCGAGAAGCGGGATATCACCCACGCGCTGGCGCAAAGTCGGAACGGTGATCTCGACCACGCGCAGCCGGTAGTACAGATCCTCGCGAAACTCCCCTTTCGCAACCAGCCGCTCGAGGTCGCGATGCGTCGCCGCGATGATGCGGGCCTCGGTGCGCTCGGGGTGCTCCGCGCCCACGGGATAGAATTCGTGCTCCTGGAGCACGCGCAGGAGCTTGGATTGGAAGTCGAGCGACGTGTCTCCGATCTCGTCCAGGAACACCGTTCCGCGGCCCGCCAGGGCGAAGCGGCCGCGCCGGTCGCTCGTCGCGCCGGTGAAAGAGCCCTTCACGTGCCCGAAGAGCTCCGACTCGAGCAGCGTGCTCGGTAGCGCGGTGCAGTTCACCGCGACGAACGGCTCACTCGCGTACGGAGAGCCGTTGTGGATCGCGCGCGCGATCAGCTCCTTGCCGGTTCCGCTCTCGCCGCGGATGATCACGGTGGCGCGCGTCGACGAGACCTGCCCCACGACCTTGAAGATCTCGACCATGCGCGGGTCGCGGCCCACCAGCCGGTCCGGCTCGTAGCGCGACTCGTCCACTTCGTCCGCCTGCGGCGTGCTCGCTCGCGCGGCGCGGTCCTCGAAGACTTTGTCGAGGACGCGGCGGAGCTGGTGCAGGTCGAGCGGCTTGATCAAGAAATCGACGGCGCCCTCGCGCATGGCGGCGGCCACGGTGGGGAGGTCGTCGTACGCCGTCATGAGCACGACATCGACGCTCGGGGCGCGCTCCCGGATGAGGCGCAGGAGCTCGAGTCCGCTCATGCCGGGCATGCGCACGTCCGACAGGATCACGTCGGGCGCGACGGCGGAAAGGCTCGCGATCGCCTTCTCGGCGCTCTCAGCCGTAAAGACCTCGCCCGCCTGCTGCGACAGCGCGCGCGAGAGCGATGCGCGGATGCGCGCATCATCATCGACGATCAGGACACTTCGCTTCATCCCTGGCTCACTGGCCAAAGGCTTGCCACAGGTATGTCCTCCTCCTTCTTCGGGATCGGGATGGGGATCGGGATGGGGATCGGGATGGGGATCGGGATCGGGCCGGGGCGCCTCCTGATGGACGCCCCGATCCCGATCCCGATCCCGATCCCGGCCGTGCTCAGGGAATGGCCGGCGGCATCTCGCCTGCCGGCGCCGTCTCGCGCACCACCTCCGGGTGCGTCTTTCGGACCATCCACCCGTTCAAGGCGAGGAAGAGCGCGAGCGCGATGCCCCACTGGATCAGCACGCTCCCGACTCCATAGGTGCCGAGCAGCGGCTGCGCGCGCACCTGCCAGAACCACCACACGACCAGCACGAGCGCCTGCACCACGGCGAGGCCGATCACCCACTCCCACCATCGGCCGATGCGGATGTCCGAATCGCGCGTGTTCACCAGCGTCTCGCGGAAGCGGCGCACGCCGTAGCGCAGCACGGCCAGCGCGAAGAACAGGCCCGACACCATGAGGGCGACGCCCCAGACGAAATCCTGGTTCAGGAAGATCTGCTCGCCATCCGTCCAGCGCGTGTCCACGGCGGAGGGGAGCCCCAGCAGGAAGCCGATCGTGCCGACCAGTGCGATGGCCTTGCCGCGGCGCACACCGCCATCCTCAAGCACGCGCGTGGCCAGCTCGACCATCGAGATCAGGCTGGTCCAGGCCGCGAAGAACAGCGCCAGGAAGAAGAGCACCATGAAGACGCGACCGCCCGGCATGCGCGCGAACAGCTCCGGCACCCACACGAAGGTGAGCCCCGTGTTGCCCGCGCCCACGATCTGGTTGGCCGCATCCGGCATGAGCGAGAACACCGTGCACAGCACCATGATGCCGGCCAGCAGCGAGACGGAGTTGTTGCCGAAGCCCAGCACGAAGGCGTTCAGCGCCGTGTCCTCGCGTTGCCGCAGGTAGATCGCATAGGTCAGGATCAGGCCCCAGCCCGCGCCCGTGTCCCACGCGTTTTGCGTGAGCGCTTCCAGCCAGACGCGGTAATTCGACAGTCCTTCCCAGCTGGGCGTGAAGAGGAAGCTCAACCCGCGCTCGGCGCCCGGCAGCGTGACCGCCCGGATCGCCAGCACCAGGACGAGCAGGAACAGCGTGGGGATCATGATGCGTGCGGCCGCCTCGATGCCGCGCACGCCGCGCGCCACCACCAGCACGCCGACGCCGAGCGCGATCGCCTGCCAGAACGCGGCGGAGGGCGAGAAGGCGAACCGCTCCCAGAGCGCGCCCGGTGTCGGGCCGGGCAGCTCGCCCGCGAGCGCCGCCCACAGGTAGCGCAGGGTCCAGCCCGTGACCACCGCGTAATAGAACATGATCGCGATCGAGGTCCACGCGACCCATGCACCCATCCATGCGAAGCGCCGCCCCATCAGCTTGGCGAAGGTGCCCACCGGCCCGTAGCGCGTGGCTTTGCCCGCCGCGAACTCGACCAGGATCAGCGGCACCGACCAGAGCAGCAGGAAGATCACCCACGCGACCAGGAACGAGCCGCCGCCGTTGGACGCCGCCACGCGCGGGAATCGCCAGATGTTGCCCGTCCCGACCGCCATGCCCAGCATGGCGGCCAGCATCGCCCAGCGGCTGGAAAAGTGTGCGACCCGCTCCGTCATGCGATCGTGTCCTCGAGGTAGGTGATGACGCGCTCGAACGAGAGCGGTTTGCCGCTCACACGGCGCGCGACGGTGTCGGCGTCGTCGCGCAGCCCGACGGCGAACAGCTCCAGCAGGAAGGGCGCGGCCCGGGGATTTCGGAACCAGTCTTCATCGAACGCGTCGCGCAGCGCCTGCACCAGCACACTGTGGAGCGCCCACGCCCGCAGGTAGCGCGCGCAATAGAAGCGGGGGTCGACGTCGTCCAGGTAGGCCGCCGGGTCGTGACGCAGCGCGGTCGCGGTCGTGACGATTTCGGCGTAGCGAGACGGCATGCCGGCGAAGTCGCGGCCGCCGTGCAGCTCGAGCTCGTAGAGCAGCTTGCCGGCCTGACGGCGCAGGTGGACCAGATCGACCAGCGTGGCCAGCCGGACGAACTCGCGGCACGCTTCGCCTTTCAGCGCGAGATACCGCTCGAGCCAGACCGGGTCCGTCGTGAGTCGCTCGAACAGGCGCGCATACGCCTCCGTCACGGAAGCATCGCCCAGCACGCGGTCCTCGAACGTCAGCGCGGGGTCCACGCGCCCGAAGTGCTGCGCGTGCCCCAGCTCGTGGAAGAACGCGAACCAGTCCCGCCAGCCGCCGGTGGGCGAGATGACCAGGAACACCTCCTGCGGCACGCGGATCGGCGCGCAGAAAGCGCGCGCCCACTTGGCCGGGCGCATCTCGAGGTCCAGCCGCACGCGACCCTCGGCCTCGAGCTCGAGGCCCAGCTCGCCGAGCTGGCGCTGCGCCAGCGCCAGCGGCTCCGCGACCGCGAAATGTGCGTCGAACCACGGCGCCCGCTCGAGCCGCATCCGGTCCGCGGCCCGCGCCTCGCCCGGCTTCAGGCCCAAGCGCCGGGGGAGCTCGTACGTCAGCAGGTCGCGGTACAGGTGCTCCGTGACCTCGAGCATCTCGGCGGCGTCTCCCGCCAGCGCCTCCAGATCGATCGCATTGAGCTGCCTCCAACCGCCCACGTAGTCCCCGCCCACCGCCCCCGCGTACGCGTCCCACTCGCGCTGGAAGCGCTCGCGGTCCACGCGCTCGATCTCGCGCAGCGCCTCGAGCCGCGCCCGCTCGATGCGCCAGCGGCGCTGCGCGTCCTCCGTCGCAGCCATGGCCGCGCTGGCCTGCCGATACGGCACCCGCTCGCTGTCGATGACGAGCTCCTTCGCGGCCTCCCACGCCAGTCGCTCCTCCATCACTTTCCCCACGGCCATCTCGGCCCGGGAGGTCAGCAGGAACTCGCGCAGATGCCGGCAGCGTCGTTCCTCGTCCGACTCGGTGGCGCGTGCCGGACTTTCGCTGCCTCGGGGCGTGGCAGGAGGCGACGCGCCGGCGAGCTCGGCGAGAACGTCGTCCTGGAAGAGATCGGAATAGCGCGAGTAAATCTCGGCGAGACGAGGATGGGGCTCGAGCCCGGCGAGGGCGCGATACTGCTCGCGGCTGAGGTCGATCCAGAACTCCTCGGCGCGGCGCGGAAGCTCCGGATCCATGCGCGACTACCCGATCCGCCCGCGCACGTAGTCGACGACGCGGCCGATGCCCACACGCTCCTGCCGTAGCGAATCGCGCTCCCGCACCGTCACGGTCTCGTCCTGCAGCGTCTGGCCATCGATGGTGAGGGCGAAGGGCGTGCCCGCCTCGTCCTGCCGGCGGTAGCGCCGGCCGATCGAGCCGCTGTCGTCGTAGAAGGACGGCACGGCCGCGTGCCGCAGCAGCTGGTGGACGCGCCCGGCGACTTCCGGCATGCCGTCCTTGTTCACGAGCGGGAACACCGCGGCCTTGATGGGCGCGAGCCGGGGGTGCAGCGCGAGCACCACGCGCGGCTCCCCCTCGATCACCTCTTCGCGGTAGGCATCCGCGAGCACGACCAGCAGCGTCCGATCCACGCCGGCGGAGGTCTCGATGATGTACGGGATGTAGCGCTTGTCCCGGTTCACCGGGTCCACGTACTCCAGCTTCTTGCCCGAGTAGTCCTGGTGCCGCTTCAGGTCGAAGTCCGTGCGGTTGTGGATCCCCTCGAACTCCTGCCAGCCGAAGGGGAACTCGTACTGGATGTCGAACGCGCGCTTGGCATAGTGGGCCAGCTCCCCCGACTCGTGCTCGTGGAACCGCAGCCTGGCCGGCTGGATGCCGAGCGACTGCACCCATTGCATGCGCTCGGCCTTCCAGTGCTCGAGCCACTGCTCGTCGGTCCCGGGCTCGACGAAGAACTGCATCTCCATCTGCTCGAACTCGCGCGTGCGAAAGATGAAGTTGCCCGGCGTGATCTCGTTGCGGAACGCCTTGCCGATCTGCGCGATGCCGAACGGGATCCGCTGGCGGCTGCTCGACAGCACGTTCTGGAAATTGACGTAGATCCCTTGCGCGGTCTCGGGGCGCAGGTACACGACCGACGCCTCGTCCTCGACCGGCCCCATGAACGTCTTGAACATGAGATTGAAGAGTCGCGGCTCCGTGAACGAGTCCTTGGAGCCGCACACCGGGCAGACCTGCTTCGCGACCTCGGGCGCGTCGGCGCGGAAGCGGCGGTGGCAGACGCGGCACTCGACCAGTGGATCGACGAAGCCGGCCACGTGGCCGCTCGCCTCCCACACGCGCGCATGCATCAGGATGGCGGCGTCGATCCCCTCGATATCCTCGCGCTCGTGGACCAGCGCGCGCCACCACGCCGCTTTGATGTTGTTCTTGAGCTCGACGCCGAGCGGGCCGTAATCCCAGACCGAGCCGGCGCCGCCGTAAATCTCCGACGACTGGAACACGTAGCCGCGCCGCTTGCACAGCGAGACCAGCTTGTCCATCAGGTCGCTGCCGTCAGCCATCCTGCGCGCCCCCTCCTCACGCGAGCGGCGCTGAAGTTACCCCGAGCCCTCGGCGCTTAGCAACCGCGGCACGTGTTCCGCCGCGAGGCGCGCGAGCGCGGCCGCATCCAGTGGAGCGCCCCCGCCATCCACGCCGCGTACGCCCGGCGGCGGCACGGTTTCGATGCGGCCCGCGACGAGCAGGACCGGAACGCCCCGGCGTCGTGCCCGTGCGATGACCGCGCCCACGATCTTGCCCATGCCGCTCTGGGCGTCGTAGCTGCCTTCGCCGGTGACCAGCAGCTCGGCGCCGCCGAGCGCGGCGTCGAAGTCCAGCCGGTCGAGCACCCAGTCGCTGCCGGACACGAGCCGCGCGTCCAGGAATGCGACGGCGCCCGCGCCCAACCCACCAGCCGCGCCGCCCCCGGCGAGGGGGCGCACGTCCCGGCCCAGCTGCGCGCGCACCCGCTCGGCGAGCACGGTGAGCGCCCGCTCGAGCCGCCGCACGCCGGCAACGTCGGCGCCCTTTTGCGGCCCGAACACGGCCGCGGCGCCGAGCTCGCCCAAGAGCGGACTCTGCACGTCGGCGAGCGCGGTCACGGGCGGGAGCGCGCGTGGCGCCTCGGGCGGCAGGAGTCGCGCCAGCCGAAGCAGCCCGGCGCCCCCGTCCGGGATGGGCGCTCCGGCCTCATCGAGCAGGCGCCAGCCCAGCGCCCGGGCCATGCCGGCGCCGCCATCCACGGTGGCCGAGCCCCCGAGCCCGAGCACGATGCGCCGCGGGGGAGCGGGTCCCTGCGCGGCCGCGCCGATCAGCTCGCCCACGCCGTAGCTGCTGGCCGCGAGCGGGTCGCGCCGCGCGCGGGGCACGAGGTGCAGGCCGCAGGCGTCGGCGCTCTCGACCACGGCGTCGTCCCCCACGCGCAGGATGCGGCCGCGCGCCGGCTCCCCCAGCGGGCCCGCGACGGTGACGAACGCAACCGTGCCACCCGCCGCCGCGTGCAGCGCGTCGATGAGTCCCGGTCCACCGTCGGAGAGCGGGAGCACGCGCAGGCGGGCCCGCGGAAGAGCGCGCCGTGCGCCGGCCTCCAGCGCCCGCGCGGCCTCGGCGGCGCCGAGCGTGCCCTTGAACGCGGTCGGGGCGATCAGGATCACGCATTAATAAACTGCCGGGCTAACGACGGGGCAAACTGCCGGGCTGGAATGCGATTTGCCGCCCGTGCACGGAACGGCTCGCACCACAGGAGGCCTCCATGCCCCTCGTCGCACTGTCGAACAC
>JACQPS010000179.1 GCA_016207445.1 Gemmatimonadota bacterium
AAGAACCGCCGCCACCGCCACGCGCGCCATCTCGCGCGACAGGTTGAACTGGCGCACACCTTCATCGCGGACGAGCAGGACCGTCCAGTGTCGTCGAGCCATGGCGTACAGAGCGCGTAGGGAGGTAGGCCCCGAAGGTCCCATCCCGGGAGCGGGTTAAGAGCCGGTGCTGCGGCGGGCTTCTTTTTCCCGAATTTGGCGGTCCAGGATAGACCCGGCCGTCAGCGGCTGTCAAGGTTACCAGCGGCACGGTGGGCGCAAGCCGCGTTCCCCTGCCGCGGGCTGACCGCACAACGGCTTGCCGCGAAACGTGATGCGAACCGGCGCGGCGCGCCGGCCTCGGCCGCCAGGCCGCGCACTCGCGAGAAGTTTCTAACCGGCAGGAGAAAAGGATTCGCGCTCTTTCGGGAAGAGAATTTCCCCTTTTCGGATGTGGCGCCCGGCCAGCTCCAGCGTGGGAACGTCATCGAGCCGCGGCAACTCGTCCAGACCGACGCGCTGCGCCAGCGCCGCCATCTTGAGCGGCATGAACGGCTCGAGCAGCGTAGCCAGCGCCGCGATGGCGCGGGCGAGAGAGGCGAGCGTCGCGTCCAGGTCCGCGGCTCGCGCGGGATCCCTGGCCTGCTTCCAGGGCGCGCGCTCCTCCACGAAGCGGTTGCCGCCATCGGCGAGCTGCATGGCGGCAGCCAGGCCCTGGTGCAGCAGATGCGCGTCCATGGCCTCGCCGTAGGCGACGCTGGCGCCGGCGATCTCCCGGTCCAGCACCGTCGGGGCGCCGGCGGGCACCACGCCTCCACGGTACCGGTCGATCATGCTCAGGGCGCGGTTGGCCAGGTTGCCGAGGTCGTCGGCGAGGTCGGCGTTGTAGCGCTCGTCGAAGCGGGTCCAGGAAAAATCGCCGTCCCCGTTCCACGGCATCTCGCGCAGCAGGTAGTAGCGGAGCGCGTCCGCTCCGTGCCGGCCGATCGCGTCGTCCAGCTCGACCCACGCTCCCGCGGACTTCGAGAAACGCCGGCCCTCGTACGTCAGGAATCCGTGCGCCCAGACCGTGCGAGGCAGCGCGACGCCGGCGCTCAGCAGCATCGCGGGCCAGTAGACGCAGTGGAAGCGCGTGATATCCTTGCCGATCACGTGCACGTCCGCCGGCCAGTAGCGGGCGTAGCCCGCCTCCGGAAACCCGACGGCGGACAGGTAGTTGGTCAGCGCATCGATCCAGACGTAGACGGTGTGCCGCGGATCATCCGGCCACGGCACTCCCCACGGCAGGCGCGCACGCGAGACGGAGATATCCTCCAGGCCGCCCTCGAGCACGCGGCGGATCTCGTTCCGGCGGATCTCGGGTTGCACGAATTCCGGCCGCTCGTCGAGCAGGCGCAGCAGGGGCTCCTGGTAGCGGGACAGCCGGAAGAACCAGTTCTCCTCCTGCATCCACACGATCTCGCGCGTCGGGTGGATGGGGCAGCGCCAACCCAGCTCGCTCTCCGGCGCGGGCTCGAGCTCGTCCTTCGTCTTGTACGCCTCGCAGCGGATGCAGTAGTAACCGGCGTACGTCCCCGGATAGAGGTCGCCCGACCCGTGCATGCGTCGGATCATCTCGTGCACGGCCCGATGGTGGCGCGGCTCGGTCGTCCGGATGAAGTCGTCGTAGCTGATGCCGAGGGTGGTCCAGGCGGAGCGGAACTGCGAGGCGATGCGGTCGACCCAGTCGCCGGGCGAGAGGCCCGCCGCCTGCGCGCTCTGGAGCACGTTCAGCCCGTGCTCGTCGGTGCCGATCACGAAGTGGACCGTGTCGCCCCGGCGGCGACGGTAGCGGGCGACGACGTCGGTGCCGATCTTCTCGAGGGCATGACCGAGGTGGGGAGGGCCGTTGGCGTAGTCGATGGCAGTGGTGAGGTAGTAGACCGCTTTCTCGCTCACCGGGTGCCGCCCTTCCCGTCTCCCGCGCGCGAGCCGTCCGACGCCGGCGGCGGGCGCCACGCCTCGCTGCCGCCGTGCTGCGCGACCTCCTGCTTCAAGTCGGCCAGCGTGACCGTGCGGCGCACGCCCTCCTCGTCCTTGAGCACGACCAGCTCGCGGAAGATGTCCACGCTGACGACCCGCTCCTTCCCGCGCGCCGTGGCGAGCGTCTTGCCCTCGCGCGGGAATTTCTTGCGCGCCTCCACGTACAGCTCGTGCTCGAACACCAGGCAGGACATGAGCCGGCCGCACACGCCGGAGATCTGCGCGGGGTTCAGCGAGAGGCGCTGGTCCTTGGCGAGCTGCAGGCTGACCGGTTGCAGCTCGCGCAGCCAGGTGGAACAGCACAGCTCCCGGCCGCACCGGCCCACGCCGCCCAGCAACGCCGCCTCGTCGCGCACGCCGATCTGCTTCAGCTCGATGCGCGTGCGGAAGGTGCGGGCCAGGTCGCGCACCAGCTCCCGGAAGTCGACGCGCCGTTCGGCCGTGAAGTAAATGGTGAGCTTGTTGCGGTCGAACTGCCACTCCGCCTCGCTCACCTTCATCTTCAGCCCGTGGCGGAGCACCTTCTCGCGCGTCAGGCGACGCACCCGCGGCTCGTCGGACCGGAGCTGCTGCGCGCGCTCGAGATCCTCGCGGCGGGCCGGGCGCAGCACCCGCCTCTCGGGCGGCGCCGGCGCGCAGCTCGTGACGCATCCCGCACACTTGCGCGCGGCGATCGCGCCCGTCGCGGTCACCCGCCCGAGATCCTCCCCCCGCTCCGCCTCCACCACGACCGCCTGGTTTGCCCGGATATCCTGACCGTCGGCCAGGTAGTAGCCGCGGCGGTTGCCCTTGAAGCTGACCTCGATGATCTGCGGCATCCTCGCCTCTATCATAAGCCGAACCCGATCGGACGCCGAAACAGAAAACTGATCCTACCTACTTCCGCGCCCCGCCACCCGGTACGCGCCCATCCCCTCGTACTTCGCCCACCGTCGCTGCCGGAGCTCGGCGGGGTCGAGCGTGCTCAGCTCGTCCAGGTGCCGCAGCAGCGCTTCGCGCAGGCGGCGCGCGGCGTCCTCCGGCTCGGCGTGCGCGCCGCCGGTCGGCTCCGCGATGACTTCGTCGACGATGCCGAGTCCGGCCAGGTCGGTGGCGGTCAGCTTGAGCGCCTCGGCGGCCTGATCGCGTGCCGCGGGCGTCTTCCACAGAATGGCCGCGCACCCCTCGGGCGAGATCACGCTGTAGATCGCGTTCTCGAGCATCAGGATCCGGTCGGCCACGCCCAACGCGAGCGCGCCGCCGCTGCCACCCTCGCCGATGACGGCAGCCACGATCGGGGTCCTCAGCCTGGCCATCTCGCGCAGGTTGCGCGCGATCGCTTCGGCCTGGCCGCGCTCCTCCGCGCCGATGCCCGGGTAAGCGCCGGGCGTGTCGATGAGCGTGACGATCGGGTGGCGGAACTTCTCCGCGAGCTGCATGAGCCGCAGCGCCTTGCGGTATCCCTCCGGGTGCGGCATGCCGAAATTGCGCCGGAGGTTCTCCTTCATGTCCCGGCCCTTCTGGTGGCCGATCACCATGAGGGTCCGGCCGTCCAGCCGCGCCCAACCGCCGACAATGGCTTCATCGTCGCGGTACGCGCGGTCGCCGTGCAGCTCCACGAAATCGCTGAACGCGAGCGCGATGTAGTCCAGCGTGTAGGGGCGCTTCGGGTGGCGCGCCAGCGCGACGCGCTCGACCGCGCTCAGGCGCCGGTACGTCTCGCGCTTGAGGTCGTCGAGCTTGCGCTCGAGCACGGAGAGCTCGGCGGCCACGTCCAGCCCCTGCTGCTGCGCCAGCACCTGCAGCCGCTCGATCTGCCGCTCCAGCTCGGCGATGTCCTGCTCGAATCGCAACGGCGTCGCGCTCATCGGCTCAGCCTGCCTTCACGAGCCGGACCTGTTCGGGGCCGAACAGCGCGCGCAACTCGGCGAGCAGCGCTTCGCTCGGATCCACGCCCAGCGAGCGGGACCGGAGCCGCAGCGCCACGGCCGGGCGCCCCGGCTCCGCCTCCCCGGCGGGCGCAGCGCGCCAGCTCACGAAGAGCGGCGCGCCGCCGGGGTGCGCGCGGAACAGCCGGGCGGCGGCGGTAACGGCGTCGTCCTCCGCAGCGGAACCGTTCGACGCCGCCGTGCGCCCGAGCAGCACCTCGAGGCCGAGTGCGCCGGTCGCGCACAAGGTGCCCAGCCGGACCGCGCTCTCGAGGAAGAGGGGGGGCGCATCCTCGTCGCGGCCCGACACGGTGCCGCGGATCAGGACCGCGGCATCCTGCTCCAGCACGTCCCGGTACTGCTCCCAGGCCTCGCCAAAGGCGAGCACGGCGGCGCTGCCGTAGAAGTCCTCCACGGTGATCCGGCCCCACTCCGCGCCGTTGCGCTTGCTCAGCTGCCGGCTCACTCCCGTGACCACGCAGGCCAGCTCGACGCGCTGATCGCGGCAGGCCTTCAGGTTCGAAGTGTTCACCGCGTCGAAGACGCGCAGCTCTTCCCGGTACTTCTCCAGCGGATGCCCGCTGATGAAGAAGCCGAGGATCTCTTTCTCCCGAGCCAGCCGCTCCGACTCGGACCAGCGCGGCACAGCGGGCAGTTGCGGCGCGGCGCGCGCCGCGGCGCCGCCCGGCGCGGCCGTGAGCGCATCGAAGAGCGAGGACTGCCCCGAAGCCGCCTCGGCCTGCCGCAGCTGCGCCTCGCGCACCGCCAGCTCCAGGCCGGCCAGGAGCTGCGCGCGGTGGCCGAACACGTCGCACGCGCCCGCCTGGATCAGCGACTCCAGGGCGCGCTTGCCCACCACGCGCGCGTCCACCCGGTCCACCAGGTCGAACAGCGAGCCGAACCGGCCGGCCGCCCTGCGCGCCTCCAGGATCGCCTGCACCGCCGCCTCCCCCAGTCCCCGGATGGCACCCAGGCCGAAGCGGATCTGACGGTCCGAGACCGGCGTGAACTTCCACTCCGACTCGTTCAGGTCCGGCGCCAGCACTTGCAGGCCCGTCGGCAAGCTCGGCAGGTAACGCCCGAGCTCGCGGCACTCCCCGATATACTTCACCACGTCGTCGGTTTTGTCCACCACCGAGGACAGGAGCGCGGCCATGAACTCCGCCGGGTAGTGCCGCTTCAGCCACGCCGTCTGATAGCTGAGCAGCGCGTAGGCCACGCTGTGCGAGCGGTTGAAGCCGTAGCGGCCGAAGGTCACGATCTGGTCGGCGATGTCGGCGGCCGCCCGGTGGTCGACGCCCTGCGCCACCGCGCGCTCGACGAAATGCTCGAGCTCCTGCTGGATGAGTTCCGCATCCTTCTTTCCCACCGCCTTCCGCAGCACGTCCGCCTCGGCGAGCGTGTAGCCGGCCAGCACCTGCGCGATGCGCATCACCTGCTCCTGGTAGGTGATGACGCCGTAGGTGGGCTCCAGCACCTCCTGCAGAGCCCGGTGCGGATAGCGGACGGATTCGCGGCCGAGCTTGCGGCGGATGTAGACCTCGCTCATGCCGCTGTCGAGCGGGCCGGGCCGGATCAGTGCGTTGGTCGCGATCAGGTCCTCGAAACGGTCGCAGCGCATGGCGCGCAGCTTGTCCGTGGCCAGCGACGACTCGAACTGGAACACGCCGGTCGTGCCGCCGCGGGCCAGCATCTCGTAGACGTCCGGGTCATCCAGCGGCAGCTCCTCGATGCGCGCGTAGACGACGCCCGTGCGCGGATGCGGCAGGGCGCCGTGCCGCGTGCGGATCCACTCGACCGCGTCGGCGATGACGGTCAGCGTCTTCAGGCCCAGGAAGTCCATCTTGAGCATCCCGGCCTGCTCGAGGGCGATCATGTCCCACTGCGTGACCAGGACGCCGTCCTCCCCGCCGTCGGCGCCCGCGCCCTTCGTCGGCTGTGTGCACACGGGCACGTAGTCGTGCAGCGGCCCGGGTGCGATGACCACGCCCGCGGCGTGCACGCTGGCGTGCCGCGACAGGCCCTCCAGAATGCGGGCGTAATCGAGGAGCTGGCGCACGCGCACGTCGCTCGCGTACAGCTCCCGCAGCTCCGGCACCCGGTCCACGGCCTCGGCCACCGTGAGCGACAGGTTCGGCGCGTTCGGCACCAGCTTCGCGAGCCGGTCGGTCTCGGCGGGCTCGAAGCCGAGCACGCGCCCGACGTCGCGGATCGCCGCGCGCGACTTCATCGTGCCGAAGGTGATGATCTGGCCGACCGACTCCTTGCCGTACTTCTGGCGCACGTACTCGATGACCTCGCCGCGCCGCTCGTAGCAGAAGTCCACGTCGATGTCGGGGAGCGAGACGCGCTCCGGGTTCAGGAACCGCTCGAACAGCAGGTCGAAGCGCAAGGGGTCGATGTCGGTGATGCGCAGACAGTAGGCCACCAGCGATCCCGCCGCCGAGCCGCGCCCCGGCCCGACCGGGATCGCGCGCTCCTTCGCCCAATTGATGAAGTCCTGCACGATGAGGAAGTAGCCCGCGTACCCCGTGCGTGTGATCACGTCCAGCTCGTAGTCGAGCCGCTGCTGCACGGGGGCGGGGAGCGGATCGCCGAAGCGCTGGCCTGCGCCCGCGCGCGTGAGGTGCGCGAGCAGCGCCGCTTCGTCCGCGAACTCGGCCGGCAGTGGGAAGCCGGGCAGGTAGTATTGCCGTCGCAGCTGAACGTTCACGCTGTCCGCGATGGCCAGCGTGTTCCGCACGACGTCGGGCCGGTCCGGGAACCGGGCGGCGATCTCGGCCGCGCTCTTGAAGTAGAGCCCGCCGTCGTAGCGCAGCCGACCCGGGTCGGAGCGGTCCTTACCCAGCCCGATGCAGAGCAGCACGTCGTGCGCGTCGTGGTCCTCGGCCCGCAGGAAGTGCGCGTCGTTGGTGGCGACGACGGGCAGCCCCAGCTCCGCGGCGAGCCGGAACACCTTGCGGTTCAGCTCCGCCTGCCCGGGCGTGTCGTGTGCCTGCACCTCGAGATAGAAGCGGCCGTCGAAGACGTTCGCGTACCACGCCGCGGCCGCGCGCGCCTTCTCCCACCGCTCCGCCATCAGGTTGCGCGCGATCTCGCCCGCCATGCAGGCGGACGTGACGATCAGCCCGCCCGAGTACTGCCCGAGCACCTCCCGGTCGATGCGCGGGCGATGGTAGAAGCCTTCCAGGTAGCCGATCGAGGTCAGCTTGATCAGGTTGCGGAAGCCCTCGGCATCGCGCGCCAGCACGAGCAGGTGGTAGTAGAGCGGCTCGCCGCGCGGCACGGGCGAGCGGTCGCGCCGGTCACCGGGCGCGACGTACGCCTCGAAGCCCACGATCGGCTTGAGCCCCTCCCGCTGCGCCTGCTGCACAAACGTCCAGGCGCCGTACATGCAGCCGTGATCCGTGAGCGCGAGCGCCGGCATCTCCAGCTCGCGCGCGCGGCGCACCAGGTCCCCGATACGATTCGCGCCGTCGAGAAGGGAGTACTCGCTATGCGTATGCAAATGGACGAAAGACATTTCGTTCAGAGGCGAGGGGCGGTACGGCAAACTGCGGTACCACGAACTGCGGTACCACGAACTGCGGTACCACGAACTGCGGTACCACGAACTACGGTACCCCGAACTACGGAACCACGAACTGCGGTACCACGAACAGCGGTACCACGAACTGCGGTACCACGAACTGCG
>JACQPS010000195.1 GCA_016207445.1 Gemmatimonadota bacterium
CGATCCTGCGCGCGCGCATGGATGACGCCGTGCACGTGCTGGTCGTGACCGGCCAGGGCGAGAAATTCTTCTCCGCCGGAGCCAACATCAACATGCTCGCCGAGGTGACGGCCGGCTTCAAGTACTGCTTCTGCCTGCACGCCAACGAGACGCTCAACCGGCTGGAGCAGACGCCGAAGCTGGTGATCGCCGCGCTGAACGGGCACACGGTGGGCGGCGGTCTCGAGATCGCCATGGCGGCGGACCTGCGCATCGCGCGCAAGGGCGCGGGCAAGATCGGCTTGCCGGAGGTGACCCTGGGCGTGCTCCCCGGCACGGGCGGAACGCAGCGGCTGTCGCGCATTGTCGGCAAGGCGCGCGCGATCGAGCTGATGGCCCTGGGCCGCACCTTCGACTTCGAGGAGGCCCGCGAGCTCGGCCTGGTCAATGGCATCCACGAAGCGGAGTCGCGCGACGAGTTCCTCGCGAAGGTCCTCGACTACGCTCGACAGTTCACGCCGCCCCACAAGGCCGCGAAGGCAGTCGGGCACATCAAGCGCGCCGTGCAGACGGGGTGGGAGCTTCCGTTCGCGGAGGCGCTGGCCGTCGAGCGCGAGCTGCAGCAACTGCTCTTCCAGAGCGAGGACGCGCGCGAGGGGCTGAACGCGTACGTGCAGAAGCGGAAGCCGGAGTTCAAGGGTCGATAATGGCGATTTCTTCTGAAAGACGATGGCGACGACCCAGATTGCACCGGAACGTAAAGCCCCCAGCAAGCTCTTCATTGGCGGCGAGTGGGCCGACTCGCGTAGCGGCGCGACGTTCGAATCGCTGAACCCCGCCACGGCCGAGCCGCTGGCGCAGCTCGCAGAAGCGCGCGCGCAGGACGTGGACGCCGCCGTCGCCGCGGCGCGCGAGGCGTTCGAGTCGGGGCCGTGGCCCCGCAGGGACGCGGCCGACCGCGCGGAGCTCTTGTGGAAGGTCGCGGACAGGGTCGCCGCGCGCGCGGCCGAGCTGGCCCGTCTGGAGGTGCTGGACAACGGCAAGCCGATCCGCGAGGCCGAGATCGACCTGCGCGAGGCGATCGACGCCTTCCGCTATTACGCCGGCTGGGCCACCAAGCTCGAAGGGGAAACGATCCCCGTCCGCGGTAACATTCTCAATTACACGCTGCGCGAGCCGGTGGGCGTGGTCGGCGCGATCATCCCCTGGAACTTCCCGCTGCTCATGGCGGCGTGGAAGGTCGCGCCCGCGCTCGCGTGCGGGAACACCGTCGTGCTGAAGCCTGCCGAGCAGACGCCGCTCAGCGCGCTCGAGCTCGCCGCGATCGCGCGGGAGGTCGGCCTCCCGCCCGGCGTGCTCAACGTGGTGCCGGGTCTCGGCGAGACGGCGGGCGCGGCGCTAGTCCGCCACCCGGACGTCGACAAGATCGCGTTCACCGGCTCGACCGCCGTCGGCAAGGTCATCATGCGCGAGGCCGCCGAGACGCTGAAGAGGGTCTCGCTCGAGCTGGGCGGCAAGTCGCCCAACATCGTCTTCGACGACGCCGACCTGGACGCCGCCGTGAAGGGCTCGTACGCGGCCATCTTCTACAACGCGGGCCAGTGCTGCACGGCCGGCTCGCGGCTGCTCGTGCACGAGTCGGCGCACGACGCTGTGGTCGAGAAGCTGGTCGAGCGCGCGCAGAAGCTCACGCCCGGCGACCCGCTCGACCCCAAGACGCGGCTGGGGCCGCTCATCTCGCGGGAGCAGCTCGAGCGGGTGCTGGGCTACATCGAGATCGGCAAGAAGCAGGGTGCGGAGCTCGTGATCGGCGGACGGCGCGCGCGTTATCAGGGCGAGGAGAAGGGATTCTGGGTCGAGCCGACCATCTTCGATCGCGTCGAGCCGCAGCACACGATCGCCCAGGAGGAAGTGTTCGGCCCCGTGCTCGCCACGCTCACCTTCCGCGACGAGGACGAGGCCATCGCGCTCGCGAACCAGACCATCTACGGCCTCGCGGCCGGCGTCTGGACCAGCAACGTGAAGCGCGCGCACCGCGTGGCCCGGCGGCTGCGGGCGGGCACGGTCTGGGTGAACACCTACCACCCGCTCGACGCGGCCTCGCCTTTCGGCGGCTACAAGCAATCGGGCTACGGCAGGGAGCTGGGCAAGTACGCGCTCGAGCTGTACACGCAGGTCAAGAGCGTGTGGGTGGATCTTAGTTGACAGTTGACAGTCGACAGTCGACAGTCGACAGTCCGCCCCCCGCCCCTGGGTTACTGGCGACTGTGAACTGTCAACTGTGAACGGTAAACTCACACAGGATCATCCA
>JACQPS010000182.1 GCA_016207445.1 Gemmatimonadota bacterium
GACTGGAGGCGCGGGTTCCCGACCAGCGGGAACAGGTTGAGGTTGGCGCAGAAGGACAGCCCCGTGCAGATCGCGCGCAGATCGGGCCCGAGCGGCGTGCCCTCGAGCGACTCCCCGGGCAAGATGGTATCCCCGCTGATCGATCCGCCCTGGCGTAGCGTGACTACCGTGTCGGTGGCAAGCCGGCCGATGCCGCTGCGCTGCAGCAGGTTGTGGTAAAGCGGGTTCTGCGTGAAGCGGCCGTAGTTGGCAAACAGGCTGACGCCCTCCGTGATGGGGAAAGAGAAGCCGATGCGCGGGGAGAACTCGGTGCGGCCGGGGGCCTTCGTGAAATCGTCCCGGAACGCGACCGCGCGCGCGCTGTCCATGAGGAAGTCGTTGCCGGCGTCGTCCAGGGCCAGCGAGCATGCCGCGATCCCCGTGAAGGTCTGGCCGGCGAGCGCGTGCGACGCCGGCGCCGTCCAGCTGTACGGCGTCGTCTGACCGAGTGATCCGGCCGTGCCCTCGCACACCTCGAACGCGGTGGTGCCGTTCGTGGGGTCGAGCGGATTGCGGAAGAACGTGCCCGGCACCTTGAAGTGGTCCAGGCGGAAGCCCAGATCGAGGCGGAGGAAGTCGTACTCGATGCGGTCCTGCACGTAGAAGGCGAAGTCCCACGGCTCGGCCCGGTAATCCCAGGTCAGGATCTCATCGTCGTCGAAGGGGCGGCCGCCGTTTCTGGCCTCATGCAGCACGAATTCGTGCGTCTGGTAGAAGACGCCGGTCTGCACCTCGTGGTGATCGGAGACCTGCGACTTGACATCGAACCGGGCCACCCGCGTGGTCATGGTGTCGCTGCCGAAGAAATTCTCGGTGCCGCTGGCGGGTCCCACGTGCGGCGCGCGTGGAGCGGAGCGTGTATTGCGCGGCACGATGAAGGCGGCGCCGACCGTGGTGTAATTGCGGATGTCGTCGCCCAGGCAGACGCCCGCCAGCCAGTTGCAGGACAGGCGGTCCTGCTTCAACTCGCCCACCGTCACCTTGTACGCGGTGCCCCCGATGGTGTGGTCCCATTTCGCCCACACGAGCTGCCGCCGGCGATCGACCGCGTTGTAAACCGTGTACGGCAGCATGCGCAAGAACGTGCCGCCATAGAGGTCCTCCATCCGATTGGTCTCCACCTGGACGAAGGTGCGGCGGCACCAGTCGGCCTCCTCCGGATACTGCTCGACGCAGATCTCCGGGAAATCGCGATCGACCACGAAGAAATCGCGCAGGAACGGCTTCCGCTGCGCCTCGTAATAGGTGCCGCCCACGTTCAGCTTGGCCGTGGGCGTGAGGTAGTAGGTGAGCTTGCCGTACAGGTCGCGCTTGGTGCTGAAGCCCACGCCCTGCCACCCGGGGATGAGGTCGGTGAAGTAGGGGCTCCGCCCCAGGTTGTCGAGCGGCAGCTCGTTCGGTGTCATGACCTGGTCATCGAACTCGAGCACGCGGTCCGCACCCGTGACCTGACGCGCCGAGAGCAAGTAGCGCAGACGCGCGTCGGTGAGCGGCACCGGCCCGGAGACGTAGGCCTCGTACTGGTCGAAGTTGCGCACGTCGTCCGGGCGGCTGCCGGCCCAGCCCGCGAGCCCGGAGGTCTGATAGCCCACGGCGCCGTGCAGGTCGGCCGTTCCTTCCTTGGTCGCGATGTTGATCACGCCCGAGAGCGCGTTGCCGTATTGCGCCTGAAAGCCACCCTTCACCAGATCCAGCTGCTCGATGGCGAAGTTGGTGATGTCGAAGGCCGGCCCGCCAAACAGCACGTTGTTCACCGGAACGCCGTCGATGAGCGAAAGCGTCTCGCCGTAGCGGCCGCCGCGGATGCGGATGGGCGAGACGCCGCGGTGCGAGTCGTTGTAGGAGAGGATATCGGAGTTGTCGGTGGGCAGCGGCAGGAAGCCCGACTGCAGCTTGAGCACGCCGGCGAGATCCGTGACCGGCAGGGCCGCGATCTGCTCGGCGCTGATCGCGGTCCCACTGCCCGTGGCCCTGGTCTCGATGAGCGGCACGCGCTCGGCCTCGACCACGACCTCCTCGACCGCGATCGCCTGCGACGGGAGCTGGAAATCGACCGTGCGCGTGGCATCGATGGCGATGCGCACGTTCTCCTTCCGCACCGTGCTGTAGCCGATGAGCTGGGCGACCACGGTGTAGGTGCCCGGCGGCAGGTTGATGATGAAGTAGCGGCCGTTCTCCTGGGTGAGCGTGCCGCGGCCGGTGCCCTCCAGGAAGACCTGCACGCCTGCGAGCGGCTCTCCCGACTGCTGATCGGTGACGATCCCGGTCAGCTTGCCCGTCTGTGCCAGGACTGGTCCCGCGAGGAGGAGCAGGAGCGTTCCGGCCATTGCCACGGTGCGGCGCAGCATGGAAGTGCCTCCGGGCGCGAGGTTGCGTGCTCGAGCGAGGCGCACGGGGAGCAGAGGCGTCGGCGCCTCGAACCAACCGCGATGTGTATAGGAGAGGAGACTAACAGAATTCCAAGGCGTTCGGCTCGTCACTTTCCCCCGCAGAGACCTGCGGGCCGTGGTTCGCCCGGGCGGGTCGCTCCCATCCGCCGCTTCGGGACGGAACCGGGGAGGCGACTCTCGTTGGGGCGGGCATCGATCGGGTCAAATTAGGGTGCTCCGGACCCGTGTCAAGCGGGCCCGCCGGCGGCTCCGTTGGGCCGATTCGAGCTTCGATCGCACCGCCCGGAGGCGGTACGGTTAATGCGGTAGCGCGCGCGGTCATCCACACAGCGACGCGCGCACAATCGCAGGAGTCTTGGATGTCTTCGGAGTCCCTCGCGCTGAAGTTGCGGCAGGCGCGGGGCGCGCTGAGCCTGGCCGAGGCAGAGGCACGCTCCGGTGTCCCGGCCGACCGGATCCGCATGTACGAGGAGGGCGAGC
>JACQPS010000180.1 GCA_016207445.1 Gemmatimonadota bacterium
GGTTCGAGTCGAGCACGCGCTCCTGGACGACCTGATTGTCCCGGAAGGCACCCGCCTGCCGGAGCATCTGGTCGACGAGCGTGGTCTTGCCGTGGTCGACGTGTGCGATGATGGCGATGTTGCGGAGCATACCGAATTGCTGACAATTCCGTGCGTCGAGTGATCCCGATCCCGATCCCGATCCCAGCCCCGATCCCGCACCGCTGCGCCGGCGAACGCGCAAGAAAAAACCGGGCCGACGGGCGGTCCGGTCAACTTGGTTCAATCTAGCGAAAAAGCACGAGAATTCAAGAGGTCGGGATCGGGATGGGGATGGGGATGGGGATGGGGTTGCGCCACTACGCCACCACCACCCGCACCGCGATCTCGCGCTTGCGCGGACCGTCCCACTCGGCGAGGAAGACCTTCTGCCACGTGCCAAGAACGGGTTCCCCCTCGTCGACCAGGAGCGTGAGCCCCGGCCCGACGAGCGTCGTCTTGATATGCGAATCCGCGTTGCCTTCTTCCGTGTGCCGGTAGTCGCCCTTCTGCGGCACCAGCCGCCGCAGCGTGCGTACGATGTCGCCGGCGACCTCGGGATCGGCGCCCTCGTTCACAGTGAGGGCACAGGTGGTGTGAAGCGCCCAGAGGTGCACCACGCCATCACGGATGCCGCTGGCGCGGATGGCCTGTCGTACCTGGGCGGTGACGTCCACGAGCTCCTCGCGCTCGCGCGAGTCGATGCGGATGTGCTGGAGCATGAGTCTGGCCTTTCCGATCCCGATCCCCATCCCGATCCCCAGCCCGAGCACCGGGATCGGGATCGGGATGGGGATGGGGATCGGGCCGGGATCGGACGGTTAGAGGTGACGTTCCCTCACGTACATCGCTTCGCGCTCGAGCTGCACCGTGACGTGGCGGATGCCGAAGCGCTCGCGCATGCGTTGGTGGATCTCCTCGAGAATGCGCTGGTTGTGCGTCGGGTCCTGCACGACGGCGTGGCCGCTCATGGCCAGGAACCCGCTGGTCACGGTCCAGACGTGCAGGTCGTGCACCTCGCCGACACCGGGAATCTCATCGATGGCCTGGCGCACGTCGCGCAGGTCGATGTGGCCGGGCACGGCCTCGAGCAGCACATCCACGGACTCGCGCAGCAGCTTCCAGCTACTGATCAGGATCAGCACGCCGACGAAGATCGAGATGATCGGGTCGGCGGCGAGCCAGCCGAAGGACGCGATGGCGAGGGCCGCGGCAATGGCGCCCACGGAGCCGAGCAGGTCGCCCAGCACGTGCAGGTAGGCGCCGCGCACGTTGAGACTGGGGCCGGCCGAGCGGTGCAGCAGCCAGGCGGCGAACAGGTTCACGAGCAATCCGGCAACGGCGACCGCCAGCATGAGTCCGCTCTCGACCTGGGCGGGCAGGCGCAGCCGCTGGTAGGCCTGGTAGAAGATGACGATCGAGAGTACGATCAGCGTGGCGCCGTTGACGAGCGCGGCCAGGATCTCCCAGCGCAGATAGCCGTAGGTCTTTTCCGGCGGCGCCGGACGCTGGGCGAACCAGAGAGCGAAGAGCGACAGGGTGATCGCCGCCACGTCCGTGAGCATGTGGGCGGCATCGGCCATCAGGGCGAGGGAATTGGCCAGCCACCCGCCCACGAACTCGGCGACCATGAAGGTGGCGGTCAGGCCGAGCACGATCTGCAGGCCCCGCTTCCCGGCCGCGCGCCGATGATCGTGCGCATGGCCGCCAGGGCCGTGCCGGTGCCCGTCGCGCGCGTCCCCGCGCACGTGCTCGTGCCGGTGCTGCCCACGCAGATCCGGCCGCCCGTTCTGGCCGTCCGGCTCGCAGTTCGTGCACCCCTCCGGCACGCCCGCCGTCATGGGCTCCCCCCGCCGGGCGGAGCGAAGCGCGCGTCCGCCGGAATGACCCAGTGAAAGGTCGCGTCCAGGCCGAACGATCGGGGCGGCAGGCGCATCTCCGTGCCATCGGCGCTCCGAGCCAGCAGGATGATCGGCTCGTCCGCCGGGATCGGCGCCATGGCCTCGGTCGTATTGGGGGCGACGTCGCCCACGGCCACCTCGCCACCCGGCGGCGTGGCCGCGCGGAAGGCGATGATCAGCGTGCGGTCGGTGCGGTTCTCGACGGTCAAGCGGGCCAGTGCGGCGCGCCGGCCGCCGGATTCCTCCGCCGGCGTGCGCGTACGCGCGGCGGCGCAAGCCGACTGGAGCAGCAGGAGCGTCAGGGCGAGAGGCCGAGCGATCGAACCCGTCATGGTCGTATACTGTAAGCCGCGGCGCCCGTGGCGTCTACCCACCCGGTGCGCTGCCCGTGTGTACCCAGGAGGTGCACCGCACGTGCCACTCTGCGGGCTCGGGCGCGGGCTCGGGCTCGGGCTCGGACTCCCGGTCGGGCGCGGGCGTGGGTGAGGAATCGAGGAGCGCATGAAAAAAATCATAGTCATGATCGGGCTGGCGTTGTGCGCGGCCGTGCCGCGGTCGATCAGCGCGCAGCAGCCCATGACGGACGTCACGCAGGACCTGCTCGAGCCGCTGCCGCCGTTCCCGCCCGAGGAATTCGAAGCGCGTCGCGCCGCGCTGCTGGAGCGCATGGGGGGCGGGATCGCGGTGCTGCTGGGCGAGCCATCCCCCACCACGCACCGCCGCTTTCTCCAGGACCACAACTTCCACTACCTCACGGGCGTGGAAGCGCCCGGCGCCGCGCTCATCCTGGACGGGGACCGGAAGAGCGCGCACCTGTTCCTTCCCGTCGTGTCCGCCATGGAGCAGCGCTGGGAGGGCGAACGGCTCGTTCCCGGCCCCGAGGCCGTGCGCGCCACGGGTATCCAGGATGTACGCGCACGCGAGGAGTTCGACGCCGTGCTGCGCCGCCTGCTGGCCGAACGCACGGTCGCGTGGCTGCTGCACGCCCCACCCGAGCCGCCCCCGACCTCGCCGCCCGACGCGGCCGGCGCCTGGCAGGAGATCGCCGCCGAC
>JACQPS010000187.1 GCA_016207445.1 Gemmatimonadota bacterium
GCTCTTGTTCCCGCCACAGCGCTCGACCATGGCGCGCGCGGCCGCTTGCTCGATTTCGTCCATCGAGGCGGGGAACGGCAGTGGCGAGGCCGTCGGGGTCTGCGTCTCGAGCGAGAGATCATCGGGGCGGATCTCGCCGGAGCCGAGAAGGATCGCGCGCTCGAGGGCGTTGCGCAGCTCGCGCACGTTGCCCGGCCAGGAATGAACCAGCAGCGCCTGGCGAGCGGCAGCCGGCAAGGGCGGCACCGCCAAATCGTATTGCGCGCTGAACTGCGCGAGGAAATGCTCGGCGAGCAGAACCACATCGTCGCCCCGTTCGCGCAGCGGCGGCAGGTGAATGGGGAAGACGCTCAGGCGGTAGTACAGGTCCTGGCGGAATCGGTCAGCTCTCACGGCCGCGCCCAGGTCGACGTGCGTGGCGGCGATGATCCGCATATCCACCCGGAACTCGCGCAGCCCGCCGAGCCGTCGGATGCGGCGGTCCTCCAGCACCCGCAGCAGCTTCGCCTGGAGCTCCGGCGCCAGGTCGCCGATTTCATCGAGGAACAGCGTGCCGCCGTGCGCCGCCTCGAACAGCCCCGGCTTCGCCGCGCGCGCATCGGTAAAAGCACCCTTCTCGTAGCCGAACAGCTCCGACTCGAGGAGCGTGGCCGGAAGCGCGCTGCAGTTGATCTCCACGAACGGACTCGCTGCGCGCGGCCCATTGTAGTGGATGGCCTGCGCCAGCAGCTCCTTCCCCGTACCCGTCTCGCCCGTGATCAGCACGGTGGCGGCGCCGCGCGGTATCACCTTCGCCGCGCGCTCCAGCGCCGCGAGCAGCCCCGGGCTCCGCCCGATCAGGCGCGAGAAGTCGTACCGCTCCCGCTCGTACGCTGCCAGCGCGGCCGCACGCTCCATTGCCGCCGCACGCTCTACCCGCTCCCCCAGCCACGCACGCAAAGACTCCTGGTCCGCAGGCAGCACGAAGTACTCCGCCGCACCCGCCCGCAGCACCCGCGCCGCCACGCGGTGGTCCGCCGCCGCGCCCACCACCGCGCACTCCGGCGCGCCCGCGGACCGAAGCTCCGCGAGCACGTCCGCAGCCGTCTCCTCCGCACCCGCCAGCGCCACGATCACCGAGCACGCCTCTCCTAGCGGTGCCAGCTCCGCGACTGTCCCGCCGCTGCGCAGCGCCCCGCCGATCGAGCCCACCAATTCCGGCCAGACTCGCGCGAACGACTCCGTGCGCAGCAGCACCGCCAGCACCGGTGCGCTCCCGTTGCTCTCCGGTGGCGTTCTCTCAGCCATAGCTGCAAGATGCCAATTGCCTCGTTTCGGAACAATACTCGCGACGCCACTGTAGCGCGTCAGCACAGGCACGCACAGACACGCTCGGTTCGCCCGAAGCCGTGCCGGCGGCGCGGCGGCCCGATCCCGCCAGGGTTTGCGCACTTCCCTCCCCTGCGGGATGCGCTACATTGCGCCCCATGGCGACTTCCATGACTCCCCGGGACCAGCGGCCACGCCTGCGGCTGACCCAGCTGTCACACGGCGCGGGTTGAGCCTGTAAACTCGGCGCGGCCGAGCTGACGCAGGTCCTGCGTCACCTGGTCCCGTTCCACGATCCGGCGGTGCTCGTGGACGCCAGCACGTCGGACGACGCGGCGGTGTACCGCCTGTCGGCCGAGCGCGCGCTGGTGGCGACGGTGGACTTTTTCACGCCCATCGTCGACGACGCCTACGACTTCGGCCGGATCGCCGCGGCGAACGCGCTCTCGGACGTGTACGCCATGGGCGCGCGGCCGCTCTTCGCGCTCAACCTGGTGGGGTTTCCGCGGGATTGGCTGGGCGAGGGGGTGCTGGAGGAGATCGTGCGCGGCGGGGGTGAGATGGCACGGCTGGCCGGGGTGGCCGTGATCGGCGGGCATTCGCTCGACGACCACGAGCCGAAGTTCGGCATGTGCGTGATCGGCGAGGTCGCGCCGGACAGGATCGTGCGCAACTCGACCGCCCGGGCCGGCGACCGGCTGGTCCTGACCAAGCCGATCGGCACTGGCGTGATCAGCACGGCGCTCAAGCAGGAAGCGGCGGCGCCGAGCGCGGTGGACGCCGCCGTCGCCAGCATGACCACCCTGAATCGCGGCGCGGCCGAGGCGATGCTCGCGGTGGGCGTGAGCGCCGCGACGGACGTGACCGGCTTCGGGCTGCTGGGCCACCTGCACGAGCTGGCGCGCGCCAGCCGGGTGGCCGCGCGCGTGTACGCCCGCGACGTGCCGCTCCTGCCCGGCGCGCGCGAGCTGGCCGCGCGCGGCTTCTTTCCCGGCGGCACCCGCCGGAATTACGACGACCTGGGCGACGCGGCCCGGTGGCCAGACGCACTGGCGGAGCCGGACCGCCTCCTGCTCTGCGATGCCCAGACGTCCGGCGGCCTCCTCATCGCGCTTCCGGCCGAGCGCGTGGACGCTCTCGTGGAGCGACTGCGCTCGGCCGGAACGCCTGCCGTGGCGGTGATCGGCGAGCTCTTCGACGGACCCGCCGGCGAGATCGTCGTCGCCTAGCCGCCGCTCGCCTGCGGCCGCGGCTGACTGGACGGCGGTACCATCCCTTTCATCCGCATATACGTCACGATGTTGCCGTAGTGCTCGAAGTCGTGGGACACGTTGAGCACCACCGTGCCCAGCCGCGTCACGTCCATCCCGAACAGCTTGATCGGCTCCGTCGCCATCGCGTCGGTGATCTTCATGAAAGCCCCATCGCAGTACTGGAACGACGCCTTGAGCGCCTCCAGCAGCGCCGCCTTGCTCGTGCGGCTCTTCTCGAAGTCTTCCTTGTGCGGATCGTCTTCCTTCAGCGCCGCCGAGCAGAAGACATACTGCGCATTGGCGACGTGACCGATCAGTTGGCCGAAGGTCCGGACCTCCGGCGTCGGCTGGAACGCGTAGTTCTCTTCCGGCATCTGCTCCGCGGCCTTCGTGAGATAGCCTTTGACGATCTCGTACACCGGCCGGGCCGAGCCGACGACCGGGTTCGCCATCGCGGGGGAGCTCTTCGGCGCCTGCGCGAAGAGCGGCTGCGCCGCCGCGAGCAGCAGCACGACGGGAACGATGCGGTTCATGGATTCCTCGCCTCGAACGTGTGGAAGGTCGGAGTCAAGCGGGGCTACGCGCCCAACGCCGCCGGACGGGTGCTATTGCTCACTTGCCGGCCGCAGATCGTGCCGGTCGTGCTGTACTGGTCGGTCTGCCGGTTGTAGGTGGTCGTGAGCGAGATCGTACACGAGCCCGAGCGGTCGCCGGCCCGCCAGTTCAGCGTGCCCGTGCGCGTGACCGAAAACTCGAGCAGCGTGAAGGACCCGCCGGGCTGCGGCGGCCAGGCGTAGCGCGCCGTGCCGTTGCCGGTCAGACTGCCGTCGAGCGTGAGTGTCCGCTGGTCGCGCGTGAACGTGCAGTTCGTGTGCGTCACGGTCTTCGTCCACTCGACCGCCGTCTCCCGGATCTGGTCGTCCGGAGTGCGGTTGCCCGATCCCGTGATGGTGGTGCTGCCGCCGCCAGGACAGTCGACCGTGCGGCTGAACGTGAACGAGACTGGCGGCGCGCCAAAGGCCCCGGTCGAGGCGCCCGAGCTGGCCTGGCCCGAGGGCACGGCAGGTTGGCCAGCCACAAATGCCGCGATAGCAACGGCTTCGGGCTCTGACAGCGTCTCGGATCCCGGCTCCGTGCCGTTCTCGCACGCGGCGAGCAGCACCAGCGCCGCCAGCCAGCGCGGCGCGCCTCTGGGGCGTGGATATGAGATCCTCATCGGAGTTCCTCCCTGAGAACAGGCGTTGGACGGCCCGCCGGCATGATCGCCGCCGCAGGGGCCGTCAGTCAACCCGGCCGCGGCGCTGGGTAGATCCCTACTTCTCTGGCCTCGCCGTCCTCTTCGGCCTCGCCGTACCCCTCTGGCTCGAGCGTAGTCCTGGCCTCGCTCTACTCTCTGGCCTCGCCCTGGCTCGTGCTCCGTCTCCTGAACACCACGACGAGATCCCCGGGCAACGGGTCGCTGAGCGGCTCATTCTGGAACTCCGGGATGAGCTGCCGCACCCTGGTCAGCGAGACGGAGACGCTGTCGCCGAAGGACAGTACTTGCGCCTGCTGGTCGAAGTCCAGGCCGAGCCGGCGTGGCAGCAACAGGAGCTGCGCGTCTCCGTCCGTCCGGAACACGAGCTCGATCCCGTCCGCTTCCAGAACGTACTTTCCCTCCAGGGGCTCGATCTTTTGCGTGGTCGGATCGATGAAGGCGAGCTGGAAGGTCGTATCCAGGGACACGACCAGCTGACGAAACGTGGTATCGATGCGCGCCAGGATGTTCTGGTTCGGCAGGCTGCCCATCGGGTCGAACGTGAGTGTGGTGAGGTTGTAGAGGCCGGCGACCTCTTCGGGCTGGATCGTGTTCGGCGCGAAGCCGTCGCCGCCGCCACAGCCGGCCGTCCCCAGAATGACCAGCAGCGCTACCGCCGAACGCCAGCACATGGATCTCTCCTGGCTCAGGAAAGCGGAGCACGCGACGCCCTGGCCGCGCGCGCCGCGCGAACCCAGACCTTCACTCTCGCCGCGGACTCGCCGAGCCGCGCCGCCACGGTCTCCGCGTCCGCCTGCGCGAGCTGCTCGACGGATTCGATGCTGACGGAGCGGAGCCTGCGCGTGTTTTCGGTGCCGATCCCGCGCAGCGTGGCCACGCGCGCGGCCGCGACCAGGCCGGCCGCCTGCTCGGCGGGGAGCCCGGCTCGCGCCGCGAGCTCCGAGGCATGCGCGCGCGCGAGCGTGAAGACGTCATACCCCGCGGCGGCCAGCCGCGCCGCGGGCGCTCCGGGCAACTCGCTCAGCCGCGGCGTCTCGGACGAGACCGTCCAGCGATCGATTCCTGCCAGCACGAGTCCGGAGAAGAGGACGGCGCCGGCGGCAGCCGTCGCGCGCACCCACGCGGGGGCAGCGCGCACGCGGCCCCAGCGCGGCACGGCGAGCCCGTGCAGCACGAGCATCTGCCAGAAGGCAAAGCATTCCAGCGCGAAGGGTGGAAAGCCCAGGAACCCGACCACCGGCATCTCGAACAGCTTGAGCTCGTCGAAACCGGGTACCGTGTAGATCCACTGCCCGCGCGCCACCGAGTTGAACAGCTCCCAGACCAGGCCGACCAGCGCCCCACTGACCAGCAGCCGCAGCGGCCGGCCGGGGCGGCCTCGCTCCAGGTCGCCCAGCAGCGAGCGCACCGGGGCGCGGCGGTAGTTGTGCGGGTCCAGCAGCAGCGTGACGGCGCCCCAGACGAGTGGAAAGAACCAGCGCGGCCAGAGCAGTGCCAGTACGAGCATGGCCCCGCCCGTGTACTGCAGGCCCCCGAGCAGCCGCGGCGTGACGCGCAGCGGCGCCGTGGTCCGGCCGCCGAATGCGCCCAGCCGCGCCAGCGCCGTCTCCGCCATGAGAATGGCCGGCAGCACCGTCGCGAACGAGAGCGTCACTCCCGCCCGCCGAGCCACCAGGTCACCCGGCACAAAGACATAGTACCAGTTCCGCAGCCGGAGGTTGAGCAGCTCGAAGAGGAGCCAGAAGACCGCCGACCAGAACAGGAGCGTGCCCAGGTGCGCGGGGCGGCCCAGCAGCAGGAAAGTCGGCCGCCGCTCTTCGGAACGCTCCCCAGCCGCGCCGCCCGCCAGCGCCAGCACGCCGTCCAGGGCGAGCAGCGTACCGTACCACGCGAACACGTAGTACCAGGTCGCGAATGGCTCGCGTCCGCGCAACGCGCCCAGCGTACCGAGCGCGAGCACGCCGACGCCGGCCAAGATCGCCGCCGGTACCCAACGGCTGATGCGCGTACTGGCGACCGCCACGGATCTTTCCACCAGCTGTTGCATGCTCGGTCTCGGCACCCTACGCCACTCGGCCGCCAGGGAGTAGCCGTTCCTTATTCGCCGCGATCCCTATCCCGATCCCGATCCCAATCCCGTTCCCGGGCGCGGGCGCCTTGCGCCCGCGCCTAAATGTGAATGGCCCGTCCGAGCGCGGCGAGGGCGGCCTCCGCGACCGCCTCGGACAGCGTGGGGTGCGGGTGCATGGCGCGCTCCAGCTCCTCGGCCGTGGACTCGAGGTGGCGCCCGAGCACGAATTCGGCGATCAGCTCGCTCGCGTGCGGGCCGACGATGTGCGCGCCCAGCAGCTCGCTGTAACGCCGGTCGCGCACCACCTTGACGAACCCTTCGCTCTCGCCGGCCGTGCGTGCGCGGCCGTTCGCGCTGAAGGGAAAGACGCCGATCTCCACCTCGAGCCCCTGCGCGCGCGCGGCGTCTTCCGTGAGGCCGACCGATGCGACCTCCGGGTGGCAGTACGTGACGTTCGGGATGTTGTTGGTATCGACCACATGCGCATGGCCCGCGATCGTCTCCACGACCGCGATCCCCTCGTGCGAGGCCTTGTGCGCGAGCAACGGGGGACGGGCGACGTCGCCAATGGCAAAGATGCCGGGCGCGCTCGTGCGCAGCTGCGCATCCACGGCGATGAAGCCCTTGTCGACCCGCACGCCCGCGCTCTCCAGCCCGATGTCCTCGATGATCGGCGCGCGGCCGACGGCCACCAGCACGCGCTCGACCTCGATCGTGTTCGTCTTTCCATCCTTCGCCTTCACGACCAGCTTGACGCCGGCCTTGCCGACGTCCGCCTTCTCGAGCCGGGCGCCCTCCAGCACGTCCATGCCCCGCTTCCGGTAGGACTTCGCCACGGCGGCCGACGCATCCTTGTCTTCCAGCGGCAGCACGCGCTCGAGCGCCTCGATGACCGTGACCTTGGTGCCGAAGGAGGCGTACACGTCGGCGAACTCCATGCCGACCGCGCCCCCGCCGATCACAGCGAGCGAGGCCGGCGCGCCGGCCGGGAACACCGCGTGATCGGAGTTCCAGACGCGGTCGCCGTCCGCCTTCAGGATCGGCAGGTCCTTCGGCCGGGAGCCCGTCGCGAGAATGATGTTCTTCGCCTCGAGCGTGCGCTCGCCGTCCGATCCCTTCACCGACACCTTGCCCTTCCCCGCGAGCCGGCCCCACCCCTTCACCCACTCCACGTTGTTCTTCTTGAAGAGGAACGCCACGCCCTTCGCGCCCTGGTCCGCCACCTTCTTCGCACGCTTCCCCGCGGCGCCCAGGTCGAGGCTCACCTCCGAGACGCGGATGCCGAAGTCGCCGAGCTCATGCACGCGCCGCGCGTACATCGCGCTCTCCAGCAGCGCCTTCGTCGGAATGCACCCCAGGTTGTTGCACACGCCGCCCAGCTTGTCCGCCTCCACGCACGCGACCTTCAGCCCGAGCTGCGCCGCCCGGATCGCCGCTACGTAGCCGCCGGGCCCCGCGCCGAGCACCACGACGTCGAATGTGTTGGCCGCCACGCCTCACCTCGCGGTTGGAACGGTGGACCTGCCGGCGCGCATATTACGCCCGGGTCCCGGCCGCGACAACGGGCCGCAGAGAAAGGCTCGTCCGAGGACGAGTTATTCCAGCACCACCGAGATGATATAGGCCAGAAGCAGGACGACGGCGCCTCCGATCAGGAGCGCCGTCGCCACGGTGGTGAACTTGCGTGTCGGGGGTTTCGGGCTCGGGACCTTCCGGATTCTTTCCGCCACCGCCGCCTCCCGCGCGGGCGCGCTACGCGAGCATCATCGTGGGCTCTTCCAGGAAGTCCCGGAGGGTCTGCAGGAAACGTGCTCCCGTGGCGCCGTCCACGACCCGATGGTCGCAGCTCATGGTCATGCGCATGCGCGGCCGCACGACTACCTGACCGTCGGCGACCACCGGCTTCTCCTCCACCTGGCCGACCGCCAGGATCGCCGCCTCCGGCGGGTTGATGATGGCGGTGAACTCCTCGATGCCGAACATGCCCAGGTTCGAGATGGAGAAGGTCGCACCCGTGTACTCGTCCGGCGCGAGCTTCTTCTCGCGCGCGCGGCCGGCCAGCTCGCGCACCTCGCGCGCGATCTGCGCCACGCCCTTGCGGTCGGCGTCGCGCACCACCGGCGTGATCAACCCGTCCTCGACCGCGACGGCGACGCCGATGTGCACGCGGCCGTGGCGGCGGATCACGTTCTCGCCCCAGGCGGAGTTCACTTCCGGGTGCCGGCGCAGCGCTTCGGCCACGGCCTTGATCAGGAAATCGTTGATGGACGTCTTTTCACCGCGCCC
Organism: Gemmatimonadota bacterium; assembly: GCA_016207445.1. Classification (GTDB taxonomy): domain Bacteria; phylum Gemmatimonadota; class Gemmatimonadetes; order Longimicrobiales; family RSA9; genus JACQPS01. The sequence continues at coordinate 8,177 of JACQPS010000187.1, forward strand.
GGCCAGCCGTTCGTTCACGCGCTCCCGCGCCTCCACGATCCGGCCGGCATCGACCTCGATCGTGAGATAGAAAGTGGGGACGGGGCCGATGGACGTGACCAGCCGTTTCGCGATCGTCTTGCGCATCTGCGAGACCGGCACTTCTTCCAGCTCCGGCATGGCCGCGGTCGGCCGCAGCTCCGGCCGGTACGGCGGCGGAGCCGCTGCGACGAGTGCGGCCGCAGGCGCGGCCGGCGCCGCCGGTGCGGGGGCCGCGGCCAGCGCCGCCTCGATGTCCCGTTTCGTGATGCGACCGCCGGGGCCGGTGCCCTGCACGCGGCGCAGCTCGACGCCGGTCTCGGCCGCGAGGCGGCGCGCGAGGGGAGAGGCCTTCACCCGTCCATCGGGCTCCACGGCCCTGGCCGCCTCGACGCCGCCGCCGGCTGCGCGTCGGGGCTCGATCCCGGGCGGCACGGGGGTCGGGCCGCGCGCCGGCGCCTCGGCCGCGGCCTGCACACCCGTGGCCGCGCGGTCCTGCTCGGTCTTGTCCGCCGCGGCCACGCCCGCGGCGGCCGCGCCGACTTTCCTCTCCGCGGGGGGCGCGTGCGTCGGCTCCCCAGCCCCCGCCGGCGCCTCCTTCAGGATGGCCGCGATGTCCTCGTCCGGGCCGGCGATCACTCCGATCACGGCGCCGACCGGCGCCGTCCCACCTTCCTTCAGCAGCTGCTTGCGCAGCAGGCCCGATCCGCGGGCCACCAGCTCCATGGTCGCCTTGTCCGTCTCGACCTCGGCCAGGATGTCGCCTTCCTCGACCTGGTCGCCCTCGCCCTTCAGCCAGCGGACGAGCTGCCCCTCCTCCATGGTCGGGGACAGGGCTTCCATGTGGACCTTCGTGGCCATGTCTGTCCTATCGAGTTCGGGCTCTGCTCCGCTTGGCGGGTCTCGGGCTGGGGTTCGCACTTCCGAGCCCGAGTCCGAGCCCGAGCCCGCTCACCGGTACAGCACCTTGTGACACGCCGCGATCACGCGCTCGACCGACGGCTTCGCCAGCTTCTCCAGGTTCTTGCTGTACGGCATCGGCACATCCGCCTGCGTGACCCGCACCACCGGCGCGTCCAGGTAGTCGAACGCTTCCTCCTGGATGAGCGTGCTGATCTGTGCGCCCACGCCCAGGTACGGCCACCCCTCTTCGACGCATACGACCCGGTTGGTCTTGTATACCGTCGCGAGCGCCGCTTCGATGTCGAGCGGGCGCAGCCAGCGCAGGTCCAGGACTTCCGCGTCGATCTCCTCCTGCTCCAGCTTCGCCGCCGCCTGCAGCGCGACGTGCACCATCTTGCCGTGCGTGATGATGCTCACGTCGCTGCCCGGCCGTTTCACCTCGGCCGTGCCGGGCGGAACCAGCAACTCCCGGTCCTCGGGCACCTCCCCCTTCAGCGCGTACAGCAGCTCCCCTTCCATGACGACGACGGGGTCATCATCGCGGATCGCCGCCTTGAGCAGCCCCTTCGCGTCCGCCGGTGTGGCCGGCGTGCACAGCTTGAGCCCGGGGAAGTGCAGGTACGGCGACTCGAGCGCCTGCGAGTGCTGAGCCGACAGTTGCAGCGCCGCTCCCGTCGGGCCGCGGAAGACGATCGGACACTTGAACTGCCCTCCGCTCATGTACCGCACTTTCGCCGCGCTGTTGAATACCTGGTCCAGCGCCAGCAGCGAGAAGTTGAACGTCATGAACTCGATCACCGGCCGCAGCCCCACCATGGCGGCGCCGACCCCGAGCCCGGCGAAGCCGAGCTCGGTGATGGGCGTGTCCACCACGCGCAGCTCGCCGAACCGGTCCAGCAGGCCCTTGGAGACCTTGTACGCGCCCTGGTACACCCCGACCTCCTCGCCCATGAGGAAGACATCGGGGTCGCGCTCCATCTCCTCGGCGAGCGCCTGGCCCAGGGCTTCCCGATACGTCATGACCGCCATGCGGCAGCTCCTGCAACCGACCTGCGGCAGGGGTTACTGTGAACTGTAAACTGTCAACTGTCGACTCCTACTCCAACCGATCCTTGCGATCGAAATACAACCAGCCTCGCACATCCTCCTGCGCGTACACGTCGCGGTACAGCTCCTCGGGCCCCGGCTCCGGCGACTTCTCCGCGAACTCGGCCGCGTCCTCGACTGCGGCCCGCGCGCGCGCGTCCAGCTCGTTCAGCTCGTCCTCGTCGAGCAGGTCCTGCTCGCGCAACTGGTCGATGAAGATGCGGATCGGGTCCTTCTGCTTCGCCTCTTCCACTTCTTCTTTCGTGCGGTAGACGCCGTGAACCGGGTCGGACATCGAGTGACCCATGAAGCGGTAGCAGCGCGCCTCGATGAGGGTCGGTGTGCGCTGCTCGCGCGCGCGGTCCACGGCTTCCAGCACGGCCGCGCGCATGGCGAAGACATCCATGCCATCGGCGACGGCGGAGGGCATGTCGTAGGCAGCCGCCTTCTGCGCGATGTCGTAGAGGGAGGACGCCCGCTCCCACGCCGTGCCCATGCCGAAGCGGTTGTTCTCCACGAGGAAGATGACCGGCAGCTTCCACAGCGCCGCCATGTTGAGCGATTCGTGGAACGCGCCCTGGTTCACGGCGGCCTCCCCGAAGAAGCAGAGGCAGACGCGGTCCTCGTCGCGGTACTTGATGGCCCAGCCCACGCCGGTGCCCAGCGGGATCTGGCCGGCGACAATGCCCCAGCCGCCGAGGAAGTTTTTCTCGGCGCTGAAGAGGTGCATGGACCCGCCTTTGCCCTTGGAGCAGCCGTCGACCCGGCCGTAGAGCTCGGCCATGACCTCGCGCGGGGTCAGCCCCTTGATCAGCGCCTGTACGTGCTCGCGATACGCGGTGATCACGTAATCATCCGGACGCAGCACGCTCATGGCGCCGACCGCCACGGCTTCCTGGCCGATGTAGAGGTGACAGAAGCCGCCGATCTTGCCGAGCGCATACGACTCTGCGCTCTTCTCCTCGAAGCGGCGGCCCAGCAGCATCTGGGACAGGAGCTCGTGCAGCTTTTCCTTGTCGAGGCCGCCGAGACGCTGGCTGTCCCGGCGTGGCTCCTCGACCCGCGGCGCTCTGGAGGTCGCCTTCGCGTTCGCCGCCCTGCCGTCCGGCATCGCTCTAACCGTTCGCCGCGCGTCGGCGGGGTTGGATCTGCACCAGCTGGACGCGCTCGCCCGCGGAAGCCGCGGGGACGACGTCGTCCTCCGAAGGTTCGTCGACGATCTGACGGATCTCGCCCACGCCGCCCGCATGCACCGTGCGCGCCTGCTTTGCCGCGTGGTAGCTGGAGCGTACCAGCGGCCCGGACTCGACGTGCCGGAAGCCGAGCTCCGCCTCGCCCACGCGCTTCCACTCGGCGAACTCGTCGGGGGAGACCCAGCGTGCGACCGGCGCATGCTGCGCGGAAGGACGCAGATACTGGCCGAGCGTGAGGATGTCCACGGACGCGCGGCGCAGGTCCTCCAGCGCCTGCCGGATCTCGGGCGCGGTCTCGCCCAGGCCGAGAATCAGGCCCGACTTGGAGGGCATGGCCGGTTCCAGCCGCTTCGCCGCGCCCAGCAGCGAGATGCTGCGCCAGTACCGGCCACCCGGACGGGCCCAGGGGTGCAGCCGCTCGACCGTCTCCAGGTTGTGGTTCAGGATGTCAGGCCTCGCATCCACCACCACACGCAATGCAGGCTCGCTCCCCTTGAAGTCGGGAATCAACACCTCGACCGTGCAGCCGGGATGGTGCCGGCGACACTGGCGGATCGTTTCCGCGAAGATGGCGGCGCCGCCGTCGCCCAGCTCATCCCGGTTCACGCTGGTGACCACGACGTGCTCGAGCTCGAGCGCCGCGACCGCCTCGCCCACGCGCCGCGGCTCGTCCCAGTCCAGCTCGGTCGGCAGGCCGTGCGCGATCGCGCAGTACTTGCACGCGCGCGTGCACACATCGCCCAGGATCAGAAACGTGGCGGTGCCCGCTTCCCAGCACTCGCCGATGTTCGGGCAGCCCGCCTCCTCGCACACCGAGTGCAGCCGCTGGCCGCGCATCAGCCGCTTCAGCCGCAGGTAGTTCGTGCCGCCGGGCGACCGCACCTTCAGCCACGGCGGCTTGCGCACGTCCAGGCCGAGCGGCGACTGCCCCTCCAGCACGGGCAGCCGCGCCGTGCCCTTCGACTTGACCACGCCCCCCTTGCCGTTCGGCGCGTAGCCGCGGACAGTCATCTGTTTCGCGCGCATGCGCTCCCCTGCACAGGCCCCCCTGGGCGCGGCCGGCAACTCCTGTTCCGGCAATCGCCTGTTCTTGGAATCATTTAAGCTAAGCGGGAGTTTCAGGCGCGGCAACGACCGGTGCGGCCGCGCGGTGAGAGGCGGCGGGGATGGCCGGGCCGCGTTCTGGAAGGCCGGTCTCAACTCGAGGCGCCGAGCAGCGCCCGCAGTGCCGGCTCGAGGTCCGGGTAGCGAAAACGGTACCCGGACTCGGCGAGTCGGCGCGGCGCCACCCGCACACCGTTCAGGAACAGCTCGTCCGCCATTTCGCCCAGCACCGGGCGCAGCAACCATTCGGGCAGCGAGACGAACGCCGGCCGCCTGAGCACGTGCGCGAGGGTGCGCACGAACTCGGCCTGCGTCACCGCCCGGGGCGCCACGAAATTGATGGGGCCGGTGAGAGTCGCGTGCTCCAGCACGTGCCAGACGGCGGGAGCGATCTCGGCCAGCGCGATCCAGCTCCACGCCTGCTCGCCGGTGCCGAGCCGCGCACCCAGCCCGAGCCGGAACAGCGGCAGCATCGGCGCGAGCACGCCACCCTTCCGGCTCAGCACCAGACCGAAGCGCATGCACACGACGCGGATGCCCGCGCTGGCCGCCGCCTCGGTCGCTCGCTCCCACTCCACCGCCAGCTCGGCGAGGAACCCGGTGCCCGGGGGGCTGTCTTCATCCACGACCACACCGGCGGGCCGGTTGCCGTAGTATCCGGCCGCGGAGGCGGAGAGCAGCGCCCGCGGCGGCCGGCGCAGACGAGCCAGTGTCTCGGAGAGCAAACGTGTGCCGACGATCCGGCTTTCCCGTAGCGCCGCTTTTTTCCGCCGCGTCCACAACCCCGCGATATTTTCGCCGGCCAGGTGAATGACGACGTCGTGTCCCTCCAGACCCGCGGCTTCCAGCATGCCTCGCGGCGGGTCCCATACCACCACCTGACCTCGCACGCCCCGGGACTGCGGCCGCACGATGCGCGTCACCTGGTGCCCGCGCCCTTCCAGCGCGAAGCGCAGGCTGGAGCCGATCAGGCCGCTGGATCCGGTAACGGCGATGCGCATGAGAGCAGACGGCCGCTGTCGAATAACCAAGTCGCTCGAAACTGAGGATAACAGCCGGGCCGGCTCGCGCGCGAGCAAGCCGGTCGGGACCGGCCAGCCGGCGCACTTCCCCGCCGCCGCGCGGCAGCTCATATTGCAGACCGGCCACGCCCCCGGCCCTGGCCCGGGGTCCTGCCGGCCGAACCTCTCTTTTCGCGATCGCCGGAGGCGAGCATGACGGCGCGTTCTTTGGTCCGGGAGCTGATGGGCCGGCGAGTCCCGCATATTCTCGCCATCTACCTGGGTGCATCCTGGGCCATGGTGCAGTTCGTGGCGTTCCTGGAAGGCCGCTACCTGCTCTCGCCCCACCTCACGGACCTGGCGCTGTTCGGGCTCGCGCTGCTCGTGCCCAGCGTCGTGCTCTACAGCTACAACCACGGCCGGGCCGGGCCCGACCACTGGGTCCGCAGCGAGGTCATCGGCATTCCGGCCAACCTGGCGATCGCGGTGGGCGTGCTCTTCTTCAGCTTTTCCGGCAAGGACCTGGGCGCGGTCACGCGCACCATCCAGCTGAAAGACGAGCAGGGGCAGAGCATCCAGCGCGTGGTGCCCAAGTCCGCGTACCGCAAGCGGCTCGCGCTCTTCAACTTCGACGCCGAGGCCGCGGACACTTCCGTGCACTGGCTCCGCTACGCGCTGCCACTGGCCCTCGGGGCCGATCTCGGACAGGACCTCTTTCTGAACGTGCAGACCAGCTACCCCTCCTTCCGCGACAAGCTGCGGCGCGCGGGGTACCCGGAGGAGGTCGGCGTCCCCCTCACGCTCAAGCGCGAGATCTCCGAGCAGGCGCACCTCCCCTACTTCGTCTCCGGCTCGGTCGCGCGCGCCGACGGGCAGCTGCGGGTCCGGCTCGCGCTCCACGATACCGAGACCGGCAAGCTGCTCAACGAGCGGACCTTCAACGGGGCCGACTTCCTCTCGCTCGTCGACAAGATGTCGGTCGACCTGCGCCGGGACCTGAGCGTGCCGGAAGGGCACGTCGAAAAATCGCAGGACCTACCGGTCGCCGAGATCTTGACGCAATCCCTGCCGGCGTTTCGGCTCTTCGCGGATGCCAGCGTCGCCTTCGGCGTGCGCGACGAGTGGCCGGCCGCCGCGCGCCTGCTCGAGCAGGCGGTCGCGGCCGACCCGAAGTTCGCCTTGGCGCTCTATACGCTCGGGGGCGTCTACCTGGTTGCCAACCAGGCGCAGAAGGCGCTGCCCGCGCTCCAGGCGGCCATGGACCACATCTACCGGCTGCCGGAGCGGTGGCAGTTCGATCTCAAGCGCGATTACTACTTCGTCCGACAGCAGGGCGAGAAGGCGTATGCGGTGGCGAAGATGAAGACGGAGCTGTTTCCGGACGACGTGCAGGCGTACGCCACCCTGGCCATGATGCAGGTGTTCCGGGACGAAAAGGACGCCGCCATTGCATCGCTCCAGCGTCTGCTCGAGCTCGACCCCACCCAGTACGAGTGGATCCCTCGCATCGGCAGTCTCTACGAGCGCAAGGGCGATTTCGTGCAGGCCCTCGAGTGGTTCGAGCGCTATGCCAGGCAATTTCCGGAGAATCCCGAGGCGTTCACACCGCTCGGCCGGCTGTACCGCCTGCAGGGCGAGCACGCCCGCGCGAAGGAGTACTACGAGAAGGCGCTACTGCTCGACCCCGGCAAGGTCGACATCCTGCTCTCCCTCGCCCGGATCGAGCAGGATCTGGACAACTTCGACGCGGCGCTCCGGCAGTACGAGGAGGCGCTCACCATCGCGAAGACGGCGGAGGACCGGCACGCGGCTCACGCCGCCGTGAGCGCGTACTACGAGCTGCGCGGACAGATGCGCCGGGCCATCGAGCACTGGGAGCTCTCCTTGAGCGAGGCGCAGAAATCACAGCCCCCGTTCGTGGTGGTCTCGCAGCGCCTCGGCGAGCTGGGTAAGTACGTCAAGGCCGGTCGTACCCAGGAGGCGCTCGCGATCCTCGAGTCCGCACGCCGCGAGCTCGCGCCGCCCATGGATGCGTTCGTGCCGTACGGCGAGCTCGACCTCTACCTCGAGCTGGAGCAGCCGGACAAGATCGAGCAGACGCTGCCCGCGACCGAGCGCCTCATCACCGGCTTCGGCTTCAAGTTCGTCGAGCCGTTCCTGGTCTACGCGCGTGGGCGGGTGCGCGAGCTGCGCGGCGAGTACGCGGAGGCGATCCGCCACTACGAGCAGGAGCTGAAGCTGAACCCGACGGATGCCACGATCCACGCGCAGCTCGCGCGCTGCTACCGGGAGCTCGGGCAGGTGAAAAAAGCGGAGGAGCTGTTCGCGAAGACGCTGAAGGTCCTGCCGGCGCACCCGCGCACGCACTACGAGCTCGCGCTCTTGTACGCGAAGACCGGCGACCGCGCCCGCGCGCTCCAGCACCTGAACCGGGCGCTCGAGGTGTGGAAGGATGCGGACCCGAGCTTCAAATGGGCGCAGGAGGCGAGGAAGAAGCTCGTGGAGCTCCAGGCGGCGGCCGCTTAGAACCCGGCCGGCGACGGAAGGATTCGGACCCGCGCCTGCGCGCGTCCGAACAGGCGGTTGAATAGATCCAGCCCGAGCTCGCCCGCCAAGCCGGGCGTGAACTCGAAGTCGTAAGTCTCGCCCACGCCGATCGACAGCGTCGCGGGAACGAGCTGCCGCCGCACGGCTGGAACAGGCGCGCCGTCTTTGGCGAGCGGCAGCCACAGCACGGGAGTATCGCCCGCCGCCAGACGCACGTTCCACACCCCACCCGGGTTGATGTTGATCAGTCGCAGGCGGGTGCTCCGTCCCGCCTCGAGCTCCAGAACCGGGTCGCGCTGCCCGTTGATGAGGGGCGGCGCACGTGTTTGTGGTCCCCCCGTGCTGAACAGGACGATACGGTCCCGCTCCGCATCGAAGCGCTCTCCCGGTTCGAGCACGATCAACGGACCGTACAGCCCCGACGTGAGCTGTGGCGCCTCGTCGAAGTGCGTGTGGTAGATGAACGTGCCCGCGCGCGGCGGCGTCATCTCGACCACGAACGAATCCCCCGGCGCGATCGCCGGCGCGACGCGCGCGCCGCTGCCACTCCAGCCGGACACGCCGTCGTAGTAGCTCTCCAGCTCGATGCCGTGCCAGTGGACGCTGGTCGGCTCGCTCAGCCGATTCACGACCGTGATGCGCACCGGCTCGCCCCGCGTGAGCACGAGCGGCGGCCCCGGGATCGTGATCGAGTCGGGCGCGGGCATCGCCTCCCCCGCCTGCAGCACGAACCCGTAACCGGGCCGGTCGCCCCAGCGCGCGGGCGAGCTCTGCACCAGCAGCCGCAGGCGACGCCGTTCCCGCGCGGTCGCCGACGTCGTCATCCCTCCCCGCGGCCGCACGTGCACGCCGATGGCCAGGCCGGCCATCACGTCCAGCGCATGGTTCGTGGTGAGGTGTGGCGGTGCCTTCATCCCGCCCAGCCGCAGATCCGGCGCGATGTGGCCGAGCGTGTGGCAGTGCATGAGCCAGTTGCCGGCGCGATCGGGAACCCAGGTCAGCGAAAAAGTCCCGCCTGGCGGCACGCTCTCCGTCACGACTCGCTGCCGGTCCGATGGTGCATAGAGCGTGTCTATCGACGCCGTGCCGCGACTATTTACGCGAAAGTAGAAGCCGTGCAGGTGCATGGGATGAGGTCGGTCGCTGGCGTTGATCCAGCGCCAACGCACCGTGTCGCCCGCGCTGTGCTCGAGCCGGTCGGTGTGCGGCCACGACCGGCCGTTCACCGTGACCGCGCGAGTGTTGCCGAACGCGAGCCCGTTCACGATCGAGTCGGGGTCCACCCACACGCCGATCACGAACACGCGGTCGGCCGCCACGGGTCCGCGAGACGGATCTACGACGAATGCGCCCGTGAGCTGGCTGTCGATGCCGTACCGGTACGGGAGTGAGGCCGCGCCCGTCGTCGTTCCCCAGTAGAAGTAGGTACCCTGGGCGCCGGTGCTGAAGCGCATCTCACGCACCGCCCCGGGCGCGACGCGGATCGTGTCTCCCTCGGGGCCAGGGCGCGTGTGCAGCCCGTGCACGACCAGCGTGTCGGCGAGCTCGTTCCGCAGGCCGATCCGCAGCTCGGTTCCCGCGCGCACGCGGATCAGCGGCCCCGGGTTCGTTAGCGGACCACCTTCTTCTGCGAAGGCATGCACGACCTGGCCGGGGCCGGCCGCACCCTCCGGGTACCACATCCCCGTGCGCGCAACCAGTCGCACCCTCAGCACACCGCGCTCGAGCCGCCCCGCCGCCGTGCGATTCGAATTCGGCATGATGCTCGGCAGCGTGTCCGCGGGAGAACGCGCGGACGCCGCGCCGCTCGCGGCCAGCAGCAGGAACACGGGTACGAGCGACCGAAGTGACACCATGGTCTTCATGTGACGATCTGCAGCGCGCGCCTGCGGCGTTTCCAGATCCACAATCCGATCCCGACGCTCAGCAGCGCGGAGACGGCGACGGCAGCCAGAAATCCGCCAATGATGCCGAACAGCCGCTTCTCGAACCCGGCACCGATCGCGAACACGGCCTCACTCCCGGCGCCGGGCGGGTCGTACTCCCCGCTCAGCTCGTACCACCCCGGCTCCGCGATGTCGAAGCGGAATACCGATGTGCCCTCGCGCCCCGGCAGCGTGTAGCTGGAGTTGAAGTCCGGCGCCCGCAGCGGTACCTCTTGTCCCGTGCTTTTCGACGCGAGGCGGAGCGTCAACCCGGCCACGCCTTCCTCCCGGATCGAAAACACGCGCCCGCCCACGGCGCTCACTTGCTCGTAGAAGATGGTGTAGCCGCCCGGCTCGGCGAGGTAGAGGTTCTGCCTGCCCGGGAGCACCACCTGTTGCAGCGCCTCATCCAGCCTGGTGAGCGAGCGGAAGAGCAGCACGCCGGAAGCGCTCGCGCCGACAAGGACGGGGAGCGCGGCAAGCACGTAGTACCACCGGCTCGGAGCTGCGTCGCGGGTCATGGGTGATCCGGGTGCAGGGGTTGGCCGTGAGGTCAGGCAAGAAGCCGGATTCGATAGCCGATCCCGTTCCCGTTCCCGTTCCCGTTCCCGTTCCCGATCCCGTTCCCGATCCCGTTCCCGATCCCGATCCCGAGCGCGCCGCAGGCGCGCTCTACCGATCGCGTTCCAGTGTGACCTGATGCTCTTCGCCGTGCCGGGCTCGCTCACGCACGGTTTCGCTGCGCGCGGCCCGCTCGTGCTCGTCCCTCAGACGGTCGAGCATCTCCTCGCGCCGCCGGAACAATCGCTTCGCTTCCCGGGGCGCGTGCCTGGCGAGCGCGTAGGTCGTGAGCAGCGGCAGCGCGATGGTGGAGTCGCAGTAGCACACGACCGCGTCCGGCAGCCGGTCCGGGTCGACCTTGCCCCAGCTCACGGCCTCGGCCGGTGTCGCGCCCGACAGCCCGCCCGTGTCCGGCCGCGCATCCGTGATCTGGAGGTAGAAGTCGTGCCCCTTCTCCTCGATGCCCAGCACCTCCTGGATCTGGGGCTCCGTCTGCAGCACGAAATTCTTGGGGCTGCCGCCGCCCAGGATCACCACGCCGGACTTGCCGCCGTGCCGCTTCGCGTCCAGCACGAGGGCCGCGGTCTCGTTGACATCCGCGCTCACGTCGAGCATGAGCTCGCCGCCCTGCAACGCCAGGGCGGCCACGTTCATGCCGATGGACGAGTCGCCCGGCGACGACGTGTAGACCGGCACATCGTACTCGAAGCACGCGGCGAGCAGCGACCTCCGGCCCTGCCTCAGCGCGCGCTCCCGCTCCGCCACGTACTTGCCGCACAGGTGGTGGAACTCGGCCGTCGACATGCGCCGCTGGAATTCGCGGCCCTGCATGATCTTGCGGAAGAACGCGTCCGTGTCCAGCAGCACCGAATAGTCGAAGAAGATGTCGTAGATGCGCACGACCTCTTCCTGGCGCAGCTCGACGTCCGACGTGAACGGGTTCCCCTGGTGCATCGACAGTCCCAGGCCGAAGTGCGTGTCGTGGTACAGATTCGCGCCGGTCGACACGATCCAGTCCACGAAGCCGGACTCGACCAGCGGAATCAACGAGCTGATGCCCAGCCCGGCGGGCGTGAGCGCGCCGGTCAGCGAGACACCGACCGTGACGTCGTCCTCGAGCATCTTGCGCGTGAACAGCCGACACGCCTCGCGCAACCGTCCCGCGTTGTAAGCGAGGAAGGCGCCATCGATCAGGTCGGGAACCGAGGTATCCGCCGCGAGGCGGCCGGGATCGATGCGTGCGCCCGAGAGGTAATGGCTCTTCTTACGTGCCATTCGTCTTCTTGCCGCCCGCGACGGGTCGAGGCACGGGGCGCCGGAACCCGCCTCGGCCCGGCAGCGCCGGCGTCGCCTGACCTGGCGCCCTCGTGCCCTTGGCGGCGGCCACGGCGCGGCGGCACTGCTCCTCGTAGCAGTCGACCACGACCTGGACGGCCTGCTCGGGCGAATCCGTGACGACCAGCAGGTCGAGGTCGTCCGTGGAGATCTTGCCTTCGGCGAGCATGGTCGCGCGCAGCCATGCGAGCAGCCCCTGCCAGTAGCGGGTGCCCATCAGCACGACCGGGAAGTTGCGGACCTTGTCCGTCTGGATCAGCGTGAGCGCCTCGAACAGCTCGTCCATGGTGCCGAAGCCGCCGGGGAAGATGATGAACGCCTCGGCGTACTTCACGAACATCGTCTTGCGTACGAAGAAGTAGTGGAAGCCGATGGCCGTGTTCACGTAGGCGTTCATGCCCTGCTCGAACGGCAGCTCGATGTTGCAGCCGACGGACCCGCCGCCCGCCTCCGCCGCGCCCTTGTTCGCTGCCTCCATCACGCCCGGGCCGCCGCCCGTGATCACGGCGAAGCCCGCCTGGGCCAGCAGACGACCCGTCACCTCGGCCGCGGCGTAGACCGGGTCGTCCGGCTTGATGCGCGCGCTGCCGAACACGCTGATCGCGGGGCCCAGGTTCGCGAGCGTGTCGAAGCCTTCCACGAACTCGCCCATGATGCGGAAGACCCGCCACGGGTCCGTGTGCGTGAAGTCGACGGCCGGATGCGTGAGGTCGCGCGACAGCAGCCGCAGGTCTTCGGTCTGGCGGCCGCGGTTCAGCTCGGGCACCGGTTTCGCTGCCTCGATCTTCTTGCTCGAACCCATCGGAACGGCTCCTTTGCCACTTCGCGGCATCGCGATTCGCCCTCCAAAATTACCGCTCCGGCCTGGGCCGGGGCCAGGGAGAGCCGCACGATGCCCAGCCCGGCCGTCAGCCCCGGCCGAGCCGGAGCGGCTGCGGTGGACGGGAGCTTAGCGGCAGGCTAGCTTGAACTTATGCGTTGCCCTTCCTGCCAGACCGAAGCGGCGGGCGCCTTCTGCCCCGCCTGCGGCGCCCCTCTCCAGGGTGCGCATTGTAGCACCTGCGACGCCGAGCTGGTCGCGGGTGCCCGCTTCTGCACGAGCTGCGGCGCGCCGGTCCGCCCGGCGCCGTCGCATCTCCCCTGGTACATCGCCGGCGCCGCGCTCATCGCGCTCATCGTCGCGCTGCTCTACCCCGCACTGAGCGATCGCGCGGAAACGAGCCGGGGCGACGTCGTCGCCCCCGCGTTCGCGCCGAACCCCATGTCCGCCGCGCCGCCGCCGCTCACCGGCACACCGCGCGAGCAGGCGGACCGATTGTTCAACCGCGTAATGACCGCGCGCGAAAGCGGGGACACGGCGCAAGCCAGCTTCTTCCTGCCGATGGCGATCACGGCGTACGAGCAGATGGGAGAGCTCGAGGCCGACGGCCTGTACCACCTGGGCGTACTCCGGCTCGCGGCAGGGAAATATTCCGCGGCGCGGGAAGCGGCGGAACGCATCCTGGCGGGCTCGGCCGATCACCTGCTGGGGCTCGCGCTGGCCACCGACGCCGCGGAGCGCGCGGGCGAGCGCGCCCGGGCGCGGGAATACGCCCGCCGCTTTCTCGCCGCCTACGAACGGGAGCGGGGCAAGCGCCTCCCCGAATATCAGGATCACGCGGCGATGCTGCCTGAGTACTACGAGCTGGCCCAGCGCCTGTCCAGCTGATTCACTCCGGAAAAGCCATGCGATCGACGATGGCCCGAAACCGCGGCTCCGATCGGAGCGGATCCAGTCTCGGGTCCACCTTGATGAACAACACCTCCCAGTTCCGATCCTCGTAGGACTTTTCGAGCCAGTCCAGCGCCTCATGCGCGCGGCGGAACCCGCTCTCCGCTCCCGCCCAGTCGTAGTCGAGGACCGATGCGAACGTGGCCAGGTCCACATGAGCGTCGGCCAGCGAGGAATCGAGCTCGATGGGCGCCCGCCAGGTAGGCGATCGCCCAGTGGATCAACTTGCGCCGTTGCAGGTGTTGCCAGAATTCCATCACGGGAGCCCCGCGACGCTACGAGTGCGCTGCGGCAGCGCCGCACCGCGACGGAGAACCGTCCGCACCTCGCGCCTGCTCCAGCTCCCGACCGCGGGACCCTGGGCCGCGGACTTCACCGGGAACAGCGCGTTGAACAGCAGCTTGAACGTGCCCTGCGGCTGGCCGCGGAAC
>JACQPS010000188.1 GCA_016207445.1 Gemmatimonadota bacterium
GCGTTCCACCACGGCCGCCTGGACGCCGTGGACGCGCTGCGCCGCGCCGTGCAGAGGTATCCGGACGATCCGGACGCGTGGTTCCTGCTCGGCGACACGTACTGGCACCTTGGCGGCCAGGCGTTGATCGGGATCGAGGAGGCGGTCGCTGCGTTGGAGCGCGCCATCGCGCTGGATCCGTCGTTCGCGCCGTACTACATCCACCCGATCGAATACGCGATCAACGAAGGCGATACCGCGCGCGCGCGCCACGGGCTCGACACGTATGCACGCCTCGCGGGTGGCAGCACATGGGAGCGGCGGATGCGTTTGGCTTATGCGTTGGTGCTGGGCGATTCAACCGCCCGGTCGCACGCTGTAGAGGCGCTCGATACGGTCCCATCGGATGTGTTGGCCGGCGGGAGCCTCTACCAATTGCGGACCTTGCACGCGTTCGCGGCGCTGGCGGCCGAGCGGCGCACCCGTCCCGATGCCGACGCTCGCACGCTCTGGCGTCTGGCGCAGGCGCTGGTCGGCCAGGGAAAGATCGCGTCCGCGCTCGACCTCCTGCGCAACGATCCCATGGTGAATGACGCCTTCCGGGCGGTTCAGCTCTATGCGTTGCACCTGTCCGGCGCCGCGGTGCCGGAGGCATTGCTCGATGAGTGGCTGCGCCTGCCCGCAGCGGACTCGACCGAAATTGACGTGATCCTGGCCGCCGGCGCGGCTGCGGCCGAGCGCGGCCGTTGGGGCGAGCACGCGCGCGCCGTGCAGGCGGCCCGTGCCGTCGCCGAGCGCAGCCGCGTGGCGGGCGATACCGCCGCCGCTCAGGCCGCGAGCGCCATTGTGCGCGCGCTCGAAGGATATGCGCGCTGGCAGCGGGGCGACGCCGCAGCGGCGCTCGAGATCCTGGAGACGGCGCAGCGCGAGGCGGTCGGATTGGGACCGCTGTTCGAGGCGAACAAGATGCTGCGGCGGTGGCTGGCCGAGCTGCACGAGCGCCTCGGCTCGCCGCGCGACGCGCTGCGCTATTACGAGTCGCTCGTCTATCCTGCCTCGCCGTACGCGACGCTGCGCGCCGCCATCGTGCACGAGGCGCTGGGAGAGGCGGACAAAGCGCGGGAGCGGTACGCGAGCGCCCTCGCCGCCTGGCAGGACGCCGACCCCGACTATGCGCCGGCGCGGCAGGCGCGGGCCGCGCTCGAGCGGCTGGGACCGGATCGGCCGCAACCCTGAACGCACCGCCGCGTCGTGACGCGCGCGGCGTCGTCGCAGGCCGCCCCATCTTGTAATTCCGCCCGTTTCCTGCCATACTGATAACCTCTCCCTGCGATCACCCCAGCCCACGATTCACAGTGGCGACGGTATCCACAGCCACACGTCCGATCCTGGACCCGCTCGGCGCGGTCCGGAACCCAATGCGCCTCGCGGCGGTGCGTCGTACGCTGCCGCTGCTCGATGCTTCCACGGAAAAAGCCTTCGACTGGCTGACCGGGCTGGCGTCGCTGATGCTGCACGTGCCGGTGTCGCTGGTCACGTTCGTGGAGGAAGACCGGCTGGTGCTCAAGAGCTGCATGGGCATGCCGGAGCCGTGGGCGTCGGAGCGGGAGATGCCGCTTTCCTACTCGCTGTGTCCCGAGGTGGTCGCGCACCGCGAGCCGCTCGTGATCGGCGATACGCGCCGCCACCCTGCGGGCGAGCGCTCGGAGGTGCGGCGGCTGTGCGTCACCGCGTACGCGGGCGTGCCGCTCGTCACCTCGGACGGGCACGTGCTGGGCGCGTTCTGCGCGATCGACTCGAACCCGCGCGAGTGGAGCGCGGCCGAGATCAACGTGCTGAAGGAGCTGGCGGCCTCGGCGGTCACGGAGATCGACCTGCGCGTGGCGGTGTGGGAGGCGGAGCGGGAGCACCGCGACAAGCTCGCGATCCTGGAGAGCATCACGGACGCCTTCTTCGCGCTCGACAAGGAGTGGCGCTTCACCTACCTGAACCGCGAGGCCGGCCGGCTGCTGGAGCAGCTCGGCCGCACGCGCGAGGAGCTGATCGGCCGCAACGTCTGGGTCGAGTTCCAGGTCCGGCCGGACACGAAAGGGGGGCAGCAGCTGCGGCGCGCCGCCAGCGAGCAGGTGACGGTCGAGTTCGAGGCGTACTACGAGCCGCTGGACCGCTGGTTCGCGCTGCACGCCTACCCGTCCAAGGACGGGCTCTCGGTCTTCTGTCGCGACATCACCGAGCGGCGCAAGGCGGAAGAAGACCGCGAGCGGCTCACGGACGAGCTGCGGCAGGCGCAGAAGATGGAGGCGGTCGGGCGGTTGGCCGGCGGCGTCGCCCACGACTTCAACAACGTGCTCACCGTGATCCAGGGGCACACGAACCTGCTGCTCGAGGACCTGCCGCCGGCCAACCCGATCCGCGCGGAGCTGGAGGAGATCCGCCGCTCGGCGGAGCGAGCGGCCGAGCTGACCCGCCAGCTGCTGGCGTTCAGCCGCCGGCAGGTGCTGCAGCCGCGCGTGGTGAACCTGAACGCCGTCATCAGCGAGATGGAGAAGATGCTGCGGCGGCTGATCGGCGAGGACATCGACATCACGACCGACCTGGAGCGCTCGCTCGGCACGACCAAGGCCGATCCCGGCCAGCTCCAGCAGGTGGTGATGAACCTGGTCGTGAACGCGCGCGATGCCATGCCGGGCGGCGGCCGGCTGACCATCCGCACCAGCAACGTGGAGCTGTCGGACGACGATCTGCGGCGGCTGCCCTACGTGCAGTCGGGCCCGTACGTGCTGCTGCAGGTCAGCGACACGGGGCTCGGCATGGACAAGGAGACGCAGTCGCGCATCTTCGAGCCTTTCTTCACCACCAAGGAGCAGGGCAAGGGGACGGGGCTGGGCCTCGCGACGGTCTACGGCATCGTGAAGCAAAGCGGCGGCTACATTTGGGTCACGAGCGAGCCGGGACAGGGCTCCACGTTCAACATCTACCTGCCTCGTATGGCCGACGAGGTGGAAAAGGTGGCGGGGGCCGACGGCGGCCGCTTCGTGCCGCGGGGCTCCGAGACCATCCTGCTGGTCGAGGACGAGGACCCGGTGCGCGCACTCGTGCGCAAGGTGCTGTTGCGCAACGGCTACCGCGTGCTCGAGGCGGGCAACGCCGCCGACGCGCTCGGCATCTGCGACGAGTACGGCGGACCCGTCCACCTCCTGGTCACCGACATCATCATGCCGGAGATGAACGGGCAGGAGCTGGCGCGACGCGTCGCACTGCTCCGGCCGGGCACGCGCGTGCTCTACATGTCGGGGTACACGGACTCCGAGGTGCTGGACCGCGGCGGCGTCGACCCCGGCACCGTCTTCCTCCAGAAACCGTTCACCCCCGAAGCGCTGGCCCAGACCATCCGCGAAGTCCTGGATGCCGCGACGCCGGTCTGAGGTCGACGCGGCGACGCGGCGACGCGGCGACGCGGCGATTGATCCCGGCACGGCGATTTCCCACCCCCGGACCCAAACATGAGCTCCGCTTCGGTCCAAAGCCGACTGCCCACGCACGAGCGGCGGCTGCCCAACGGGCTCACGGTGCTGATCCGCGAGGATCGGTCGGCGCCCGTCGTCGCCATCGTCACGCACGTGAAGGCGGGCTACTTCAGCGAGCCGGATCGGCTGGTCGGCATCAGCCACGTGCTCGAGCACATGGTCTTCAAGGGGACGGAGCGCCGCGGCGTGGGCGACCTGGCGCGCGAGACGAAAGCGGCGGGCGGCTACCTCAATGCGGGCACGATCTACGATTCCACCTCCTACTACACGGTGCTGCCGTCATCCTCGCTCGAGCTGGGGCTGGACATCCAGGTGGATGCGCTGCGCCACTCGCAGATCCACGAGGAGGAGCTGCAGAGGGAGCTGCGGGTCATCATCCAGGAGGCGAAGCGGAAGCTGGACCATCCGGGCGCGGTCGCGGTCGAGTCGCTGTACGAGGAGATGTTCGACGTGCACCGCATGCGCCGGTGGCGCATCGGCACGGAGGCGGGGCTCGCGCGGCTCGCGCGCGCGGACGTGTGGGACTACTACCGCAACTTCTACCGCCCCACGAACATGGTGCTGGTGGTCGTGGGCGACGTCGACCCCGACCGCACCCTGGAGCTGATCGAGCGCCACTACAGCGACATGGCCCCCGGCGAGCCGCTGGTCGAGCCGGCCCCGGAAGAACCGCCGCGGCGCGGGTTCCGGCTGCGCGAGCTCGCGGGCGACATTGCACGCACGCACGTGCAGTGGGGGTGGCGCACGCCCGGCACGCTCGACCCGGCCACGCCCGCGCTGGACCTGCTCGCGGTCGTGCTGGGGCAAGGGCGCGCGTCGCGGCTCTACCGCGGCGTGCGGGAGCGCGGGGTCGTGCACAACATCCAGGCGTCGAACTACACAC
>JACQPS010000181.1 GCA_016207445.1 Gemmatimonadota bacterium
AAGGACGCGGACTGCGCCCGCATCGTGCCGCCGCTCGCGGAGAAGGCGCCCGGCCAGTTCGCGGCGTGCATCAAGGAGCCGGCGTGGCTCCCCGGCACGCCCGAGACGGAGCGGGCATCCTAAGTCCTTATCCCCGTTGTCACTTGACACACCCGTCGGGCTCCTCTACCTTGCAGCGTTGCCCATTTCCCTAACTGGGTTCGGCGTGGCGTTCGCGCTGCCGGCATCCATCGTTTGGAGGATATCTTGAGTCTCGCCACCTTGGCCCTGACGCTGCTTCAGCTTCCAGGAATGGAGACGGCCGACCTGACCGTGGCTCAGCAGCTCAAGCAGCTGTGGGCCGACGGTGGGTGGATGATGTGGCCGCTGGGCGCCTGCGCCGTCGTGGGCCTCGCCATCATCGTCTGGAAGCTGATCGACCTGAGCATGAAGGCCGTCCGCACCAGCAAGGTCCTGCGCGCGGTGGACGCGCGGCTGACCAAGCGCGACATCGCCGGCGCGCTGGCCGCAGCCCGCGAGTCCGACACGCCGGCGGGCCGGATCCTGGTGGCCGGGCTCGAGCGTCACGAAGAGGGCCCCGAGCGCGTTATGAAGGCGATCGAGAACGTGGGCCTGATCGAGATGGCCGGCCTGGAGAGCGGGCTGGTCTGGCTGGCCACGGTGTCGAACGTCGCACCGCTGCTCGGGTTCCTCGGGACCGTGATCGGGATGATCCAGGCGTTCCAGGCGATCGAGGCGGCCGGCGAGGTCGAGGCCACGCTGGTCGCGGGCGGCATCAAGGTCGCGCTGATCACGACGGCCGCGGGGCTCTCGATTGCGATCCCGATCAACATCGCGCACAACTACTTCGTGACCCGCATCGACCGTCTGGTCATCGACATGGAGGAGACGGCACAGAAAATGATCGATACCCTCCACGAGATCGAGGCGGGCAGCGCTGCGGCCGACTGATGGTGAGAAGCAGAGTGCGAACTCGTCGTGAGGGCCACCGCTTCGGTGGCCCTCTACTTTTCTCCGTGCTCGTCCTGCTGACGGCGTGCGGCGGGCGCAGCCCCCGGCGCCCGGCGCCGGAGCGCGTGCCCACGGTCGCGCGGCCGCTCGAGGTCTACGACCAGCTCGGCATGCTGGCGGGCCCGCAGGAGTTCCCCGGCGTGGCCAGCTTCGCCACGCTGGCGGGCCCGGCCGATTCCACCTACGTCCTCTTCGGCCTGTCGCTGCCGAGCAGCGCGCTGCGGTTCCAGCGGGACGGGCAGGGCTTCGTGGCGGAGTATACGGTCGCGCTGACGTTCTTGCGCGACACCGTTCGGGTGAAACGGTTGGACGAGCGGCAAGTCGTGCGGGTCTCGAGCTTTGCCGAGACCTCCCGAACGGACGAGAGCATCATCTTCCAGGCCGCGCTCACGCTGGCGCCCGGCAGCTACGTGGTGGACGTGGAAGCGCGCGACGCGTTCAGCTCGCGCGCCCTGCTCGCGCGTGACACACTGGAGGTGCCGTCGCATACGGCGCCGCGCCGCAACATCGGGATGCCCGTCGTCGTCTATGCGGCGCGCGGCCGCGGCACGACCGAGGGACCGCCGGAGCTCACGCTCAACCCGCGCCGCACGCTGCCCTACGGCGGGAATGCCCCGCTCGTCTACCTGGAGGCGTACGACAGCGCGGCCTCCATCCCCGTGAACCTGCGCGTCGTCGACGAGCACGGCGCGGTGCTGTGGCAGAGCCAGTTCCCGCTGCAGGATGGCGGGGGCGGCGTGCGGCACGCGCTGGTCGAGGTGCCACCCATCTCGCTGCCGCTGGGCCGGCTCTGGCTGGAGCTCGCCTCCGCGGTCGACACGCAGGCCGTGGCCCGCTCCCCGCTCCTGGTCACCATCTCCGACCAGTGGATGGTGGCGAACTTCGAGGAGATGCTCCAGTTCCTGGCGTACATCGCGCACGCCGAGGAGCTGGACTCGCTGCGGGCCGGGAGCACGTCGCAGCGGCGCGAGCTCTGGGAGCGCTTCTGGAGCCGGCGCGACCCGATCCCGGCCACACCCATCAACGAATATCGGGAGGAGTTCTTCGAGCGCGTCCGCTTCACGACCGACCAGTTCGCGGAGCCCGCCCGGCCGGGGTGGCAGACCGATCGGGGCGAAGTCTTCATCGTGCTCGGCGCGCCCGATCACGAGGTCCAGCGCCAGGTCCGGCAGTCGGGCGTGGATGCGGCGCCTACCGCCGTTCCCAACGCGCTGGAGTGGATCTACGAGAATGCACCTGGCGGACGTCTCGAGCTCCTCTTCATCGACCGCGCGGGCTTCGGCCGCTACGAGCTGACCTCCTCCTCGCAGCAGGCGTTCCGCGCGGCGGCGCGCCGGCTGCGGCCGCGGCCGGAGGGCAAGTAGGGATCAGGGGTCAGGGGCCAGGGTTCAGGGGGCACTCTACGGGGCGCCCGGCTGACCCCTGATCCCTGAGCCCTTGCCCGTGACCACCCTGACGCCAGTGAAATCCAAGAAGCCGTGAGATTCTTCCTGCTGGCCCTGCTCTTCCTCGCCGTCGCCATCGCGCCGGCGATTCTGCCCGGTCGGCCCCAGCCGAAGGAGCACGCCGTGCAGGCGCCGCCGCCGATCCCGCCCGCGGCCGTCGAGGCGCTGAAGCAGGGGCGGTACTGGCGCGCGAGTCGGATCCTGCGGGAGTACCTGGCAGCGGCGCCCGACACCACGCCGGAGGCTGCGCTGCTCGCGGCCCAAGCGGAGGCGGGGTGGGGCGACTGGGCGCGCGTGGAAGCGCTGCTGTCGGGTCAGCCGTGGCTGGACCGCTACCGCGGCGGTCAGGGCTGGCTGCTGCTCGGGCAGAGCCGGCTGGAGCTCGGCCGCTTCGGTGCGAGCGAAGACGCGCTCGCCCGCTACCTCGAAGTCGCCGCCGACGCCGGCCAGCGCGACCGCGGCCTCACCGAGCTGCGCCGCGGCCTCGCGTTGCTGCGCGCCGGCGACGGGCCCGCGCCTTCCGCACCGCGGCCGGGCTGCTGCCCCAGCTCGCCGATTGGATCGGCCTCTTCGATGCCGATGCCACGGCGGTCCAGGGAGACACGGCCGCGCTCCGGCAGAAGCTGGAGGCCGTCGACGCCGAGCTCGCCGCCACCTGGGCGTGGCGCGTGCGCGTGCGCGCCCAGCGGCGAGCCGGCGACCTCACCGGCGCCGCGCGTACGGCCGAGGCCGCGGCCAATGGGCTGGACGCGGCGCGCGGCCGCGCGCGCGCATGGAGGCAGACGGGTGAGCTCCGCCTCGCGCTGGGCGACACCGCTGCGGCCCGCGCGGCGCTGCTACGCGCGATGGAGGCCGCGCCCATGGTGATGGCGGCCGTCGAGGCGGCCAACCTGCTCTACGCGCTCCCGCCCGGCCCGGCCGACGAGCGGCTGCGCGTAGGCCGGCTCTACCTGCGCCACGGCAACCTCACCCGCGGCATCGAAGCGCTGCTGGCATTCCTCGCCACCAGCGCGCTGCCGCCGGTCGAGCGGGCGGAGATCCGCCTCGAGCTGGGTCGCGCCTACTTCCGCGCAGCCCGCTACGCCGAGGCCGAGCGGGCGCTGCTCGAGCTCGCGGCCGACGCGCCCTCGAGCGCGATCGCCGCGGAAGCGCTCTTCCTGGCCGGCCGCGCGCAGTACCGGCAGGGGCGGGAAGCCGACGCGCGCGCGACGTTGCTCCGCACGGCCGAGCGCCACCCACGCGAACGCGCCGCCGCCGAGGCGCTCTTCCTGCTGGCCGATTTCGACCACGACGACGGCCGCCTCGAGAGCGCGCGCGAGTATTACCGCCGCGTCGCCGATACACGCCCCGAGCTCAGCCAGGCCGGCCTCGCGCTCATGCGACTCGGCGGCATGGCCTGGCTCGCCGGCGACGCCGCGCGCGCCGCCGAGATCTTCGACGAGTACCGGGGCAAGCAGCCGGACCGCCCGCGCTATCAGCAGGCCAGCTACTGGGCCGCGCGCGCGTACCAGCGCGCTGGCGCCCACTCGCTCGCCGCCGAACGACTGCGCGAGGCGCGGCGAGTGGAGCCGCTCTCCTACTACGGCCTGCGCGCGGCCGAGCTGCTGGGCGAGCCGCCCCTCGGATTCGCGATGGAGGCCGCGCCGGCGCTCAATCCGGCGTGGGAGGCGGAGGTCGCGACCGCGGTCGCACGCCTCGATCTGCTGCGCGAGCTCGGGCTCGCGGAAGAGGCCGCCTTCGAGGTCGAGCGGCTGAAGCGCCATTTCGCGCAGCAGGACGGGAAGCTGTACGCGCTGGCCGAGGCGCTGAACGAGCGCGGATACACCTACACCGGCATCCTGATCGGCCGCGAGATGCAGCGGCGCGAGGGCGCGTGGAATCCGCGCCTGCTCCGGATCGTCTACCCGTTCCCGTACCGCAACCTGGTGCTCGCGGAAGCGGAGGAGCGCGGACTCTACCCGTTCCTGCACGCCGGACTCATCCGCCAGGAGTCCATGTACAACGCGCAGGTCGTGAGCCCCGCCGGCGCGATCGGACTCATGCAGCTCATGCCGCGCACCGGGCGCATGCTGGCGCAGAGCGCCGGCGTGCGCCGCTTCGCCGCCGACCTGCTCGAGCACCCGGAGCTGAATCTGCACCTCGGCGCGGCCTATCTGGCCGAGCTGCTGGGGCGCTACGGCCGCCGCAGCGCCGCGCTCGCCGCCTACAACGCCGGCCCGCACCGCGTCAGCCGCTGGCGCGCCTACCCCGAGTTCGCCGATGACGAGCTGTTCGCCGAGCGCATCCCCTTCGCCGAAACGCGCGAGTACCTGAAGGCCGTGCAGCAGAACGCCCGCCTGTACGCGCTGCTGTACGGGCCCATCCCGGCGGCCGTGCGAGGGCACAGTGGCGGCGCCAGCCGGTAGCGCAGCCGACCAACAGGGGATCGACGACGTCGTCGCCCGCGAAACCGGGCGCAAAGCGATCCACGTCGGCGTCACCACCGCCTGCGCTGCCCTCGCCTGGTACGCGCCCGCCGCGTGGGCCCGTGCGCTCCTCGCGGCCGGCGCGGTCCTCGGCCTCGCCCTCGACCTCGCGCGCCTCCGCCTCCCACCCGTCGGCCGGATCTTTCAGCGCACCGTCGGGACGCTGCTGCGCGGCCGCGAGCGGAGGGGACTCACCGGCGCCACCACCATGGCCATCGGCTTCGCGACCACCGCGCTGGTCTTCCCCACACGCATCGCCGCCGTGGCGTTCCTCTACGCCGGCCTGGCCGACGCCGCGGCGGCGCTGGTCGGCCGCAGCCTGGGACGCCACCGCTTCCGCGGCGGCAAGAGCGTGGAAGGCAGCATCGCGTTCTTTCTGGTCGCGCTCGTGCTGGCTGCCACGCTCCCCGGCCTGGACCCGCTGCCGGCGCTCGGCGTCGCCGTGGCCGCCACTCTCGTCGAAGCCCTCCCCGTTCCCGACGATAACTGGATCAATCCCCTCGCGGCGGCCGGTCTGCTGTGGCTCGGCTGGACGATTTCCGGCTGAGCAGATTCGGTTCTTTCAGTCCACCGCGCGGCATAGCGACCAGAAACGGCTCACCTGCGCCATTTGTGGCCGTTTGCAAACAAAATTTTGCTTGACGCCCCCGTTTTTGCCGCTTTAGCTTGCACCCCGCTGGTCGTTTTTCGCGGTCCCCCACCTTTTTTTGCAGGAGGCAGCTGCAATGGCCAGAGGTAAGGTGAAGTGGTTCAATGATGCCAAGGGGTACGGCTTCATTGAACAGCCGGGAGGTGAGGATGTGTTCGTGCACTTCTCGGCGATCACGATGGAGGGCTTCAAAACCCTCGCCGAAGGCGAGGAGGTCGAGTTCGAGGTGCGCCAGACCGAAAAAGGCCTCCAGGCCGCGAATGTCGCGAGGGTGTAGCCCCGACCTCCGGCCAGTCATCGGTTTGCGGGCCCCGCCGGTTTCGGCGGGGCTCGTTTATTTTGCGTGTGGCGACGGTGATTGAACCGCAAAGACGCAAGGTGCGCACAGAACAACAATTCAATTCCGTTCTTTGCGTCCTTCGCGTCTTTGCGGTAGCTTTTTTCGCACAGCGCGGCCGCACGCGGGGTATGATTCTAAGAACAAACGTAATAGTTAGTTACAGAGCCTGAGCCCATGGTCGAAAAGCCGGAAAAGACGCGTCCTCGCCTCTTCCTCATCGATGGCTACGCGCTCATCTACCGCGCCTTTTTTGCGCTGATCAGCCGGCCGCTGACCAGCTCGCGCGGCGAGAACACGTCGGCCGCCTTCGGCTTCACCAGGTTCCTGCTCAAGATCCTGGAGGAGCACGAGCCGGACTACCTCGGCGTGGTGATGGACGCGGGCACGAGCGCGCGCGAGCTGCGCTACCCGGCGTACAAGGCGACGCGCGACAAGATGCCGGACGAGCTGCGCTCGTCGCTCGGGCGCATCCGGCAGCTGCTGGAGGCGTTCCGGGTGCCGGTGCTCGAGCTGCTCGACTACGAGGCCGACGATGTGATCGGCACGCTGGCGACGCGCGCGCTCGCGCAGGGGCTCGAGGCCGTGATCGTCTCCGGCGACAAGGACTTCTACCAGCTGATCCGCCCGGGCATCTGCCTGCTCAACCCCGGCCGCGGCGGCCCCGTGGGCATCGAAGAGGAATGGGTGGACGTGCGCAATGCCTCCGCGCGGCTGGGCGTTCCGCCGGAGCGCGTCGCCGACTACCTGGCCCTGATCGGCGATTCCTCCGACAACATCCCGGGCGCGCGCGGCATCGGCCCCAAGACCGCGGTACAGCTCATCCAGAGCTACGGCCCGGTCGAGGACATCCTGGCGCGCGCGCCGTCGCTCGACAGCAAGCGCGCGCGCGAGGCGCTCCTCGCCTCCGCCCACGACGTGCGGCTGTCGAAGGAGCTCGTCACCATCCGGACCGATCTCCCGATCGAGCTCGATCTCGGCGCGCTCGCCGTGAAAGGGCCTGACCGCGCACAGCTGCGCCAGGTGCTGCTCGACCTGGAGTTCCACTCCCTGGTCCGGGAGTACGCGCCGCCCGAAGAGAAGAAAGCGGCCGAGCAGCAGCGCTACCGCGTCGTCGCCTCCGCAGGCGAAGTTCGGGAGCTGGTGCAGCGGGCACGCGCGCAGGGATCGCTCGCACTGCACGTGGAGGGCACGGCCACGCAGGCGCGCGCGGCCGAGATCGTCGGCATCGGTTTCGCCCTCGCGCCCGGCGTGGCGTTCTACCTGCCGTTCGGACACCGCCCACGCCGGGGGCTCGCGCTGGCCGGCGCCGAGCCGAAGAACCTGCCCGCGTTCGATTCGGAGGAGCTGCGCCCGCTGCGTGAGCTGCTCGCGGACGCGCGGGTCGCGAAGATCGGGCACGACCTGAAACACGACCTGCTCGTGCTGCGGCGGGCCGGCGTCGAGCTGGCTGGACTCGCGTTCGACAGCATGATCGCGTCGTACGTACTCAATCCCGGCCGCCGCGAGCATGGCCTGGACTCGCTCGCGCTCGAGGTGCTGGACCACAAGACGATGACCTACGCGGACCTGTGCGGGAAGGGGAAAGAGCAGATCCCGCTCGCCCAGGTCGAGGTCGAGCGTGCGGGCGAATACTTCTGTCAGAACGCGGATCTCGCGCTCCGCCTCGCCGACACCTTCCGCGAGGAGCTGGAGCGCTTCGAGCTTCTGCCGCTCCTCACCGAGATGGAGATGCCGCTCGTCGGCGTGCTCGCCGACATGGAGTGGGCGGGGA
>JACQPS010000183.1 GCA_016207445.1 Gemmatimonadota bacterium
ACGGCGGGGCTGCATTTTACGGTACCGCTGCTGGATACGCTGGCCGCGCGCGGGGTACGACTCGTGCGCCTCGTGCTGCACGTCGGCCTCGGCACGTTCCGCCGGGTCGAGGCAGAGGCTCCGGAGCAGCACGTGATGCACGCCGAGCAGTACACCGTCTCGGACGAGGCCGCCGCCACGCTGAACGAGACGCGCGCGCGCGGCGGGCGCGTCTGGGCGGTGGGCACGACGGTGACGCGCACGCTCGAGACCGTGGCGGACGAGCAGGGCGTGGTGCACGCGGGCGCGGGCTGGACGCGCGTCTTCATCCGGCCGCCGTACCGGTTCCGCGCGGTCGATCGCCTGCTCACGAACTTTCACCTGCCTCGCTCGACCCTGCTCATGCTGGTCGCGGCGTTCGGCGGCTACGAGCTGATCATGCGGGCGTACCGCGAGGCGATCGAGCGGCGGTACCGGTTCTACTCGTATGGCGATGCGATGGTGATGATCTAGAGGGGTCAGGGCTCAGGGGTCAGGGGTCAGCTCGTCCTTCGGCACCCGACGCTGACCCCTGACCCCTGGCCCCTGGCCCCTGACCCCTGAGACGGATGTTCGAGTTCGAAGTCATCGCGACCGACGGCGCCGCTCGCACGGGCCGCCTGCACCTGCCGCACGGCACGGTGCAGACGCCCGCGTTTATGCCGGTGGGAACGCAGGCCACGGTGAAGACGCTCACGCCCGAAGAGGTGCAGGGCGTGGGGGCGGAAATCGTGCTCGCGAACACGTACCATCTCTTTCTGCGCCCGGGCGAGGAGGTGGTGCAGGAGTTGGGCGGGCTGCACGCGTTCATGAACTGGCGGCGGCCGATCCTCACGGACTCCGGCGGATTTCAGGTCTTCAGCCTGGCGGCAATCAATGAGGTGCGGGAGGAGGGCGTGCTCTTCCAGAGCCATATCGACGGCTCCCGGCACCTGTTCACGCCCGAGCGAGTGATGGAGATTCAGCGAGCGCTCGGGGCCGACGTCGTCATGGCCTTCGATCAGGTGCCGCCTGGTCAGGCGGAGCGGGCGCGCGCGCTGGAGGCGCACGAACGCACGCTGCGCTGGCTGGCCCGCTCGCGCGAGCGCTTCCAGGCCTTGCAGGCGGAGCCGGACGCTCCGGCGCAGACGCTGCTCCCCATCGTGCAGGGCGGCACGTTTCCGGAGCTGCGGCGGGATGCCGTGCGCCGCATCGGCGAGCTGGGCGAGTGGCAGGGCATCGCGATCGGCGGGCTCTCGGTCGGTGAGCCGAAGCCGGTGATGTACGAGCTGCTGGAGGTACTCGAGCCCGAGCTGCCGCGGGCATGGCCCCGCTACCTGATGGGCGTGGGCTACCCGGACGACCTGCTCGAGTCCGTGGCGCGAGGCGTGGACCTGTTCGACTGCGTCGCGCCCACGCGCAACGGCCGCAACGGCACCGCGTGGGTCGAGGACGAGGGGCAGATCAATATCCGCTCGATGCGGTACAAGACGGATGCGCGGCCGGTCGACCCGGCGTGTGACTGCGCCGCCTGCCGCACGTACACGCGCGCCTACCTGCGCCACCTGTTCGTCGCGGGCGAGGTGCTCGGGTTGCGGCTGCTGTCGCTGCACAACCTCCGCTTCCTGGTGCGGCTGGCGCAGCGGGCGCGCGCCGCGATCCGCGCGGGCCAGTTCGCCGCCTGGAGCGAGGAGTGGCTCGCGCGCTATCGCGGCGCGCAAGTGCTGGAGGAAGGGAGGGTATGATAGTGAATGCGCTTGCGCTGGTCATGGCGCCCCGCGACGGCGGCGGCGCGGGCATCGCGCTGCTGATCCAGCTGGGAGCGTTTTTCGCGATCTTCTGGTTCCTGTTCATCCGCCCGCAGCGGCAGGCCGCGAAGCGGCACCGGGAGATGCTGGCCGCGCTCAAGCGCGGCGACGAGGTGATGACCGAAGGCGGCATCATCGGCGAGGTGGTGCACCTGAAGGACGATCGCGTCACCATCCGGTCGGCGGAGAGCACTCGCCTGGTCGTCGCGCGCCAGAAGATCGCGCGCGTGGTACCGGTCGGGGAGACGGCCGCCGCGCCGCCCAAGCAGAAGTCGTAGCGGATGGCGGCATTGCAGATTCGACTGCTCGGCGATCCCGCGCTGCGCCGGAAAGCGCAGCCGGTGACAGCCGTGGATGACGAGATCCGGCGCCTCATGGACGATCTGCTCGAGACCATGTACGCCGCGGACGGTGTGGGGCTGGCCGCGCCGCAGGTGGGGGTGAGCGGACGCGTGTTCGTGGTGGACCTCCGCGACCCGGCCGTGCCGCCCTTCGGCCTGGTCAACCCGGTCGTGCTCGAGCAGAGCCAGGAAACGGACCGCGGTGAGGAAGGCTGCCTCAGCATCCCGGGCTTGCGCGAGATCGTGGAGCGGCCGGCCCGCGTGGTGGTGGAGGGCCTGGACCGTGAGGGGTTGCCCAGGCGCATCGAGGCCGACGGCCTGCTCGCGCGCGTGCTCCAGCACGAGATCGATCACCTGGATGGCGTCCTCTTCATCGATCGAGTGAGTCCGCTCAAGCGGCAGATGCTGCTGAAGCGCTGGAGGAAGTTGAAAGTCGAAAGTTGAAAGTTGAAAGTCGAAAGTCGAAAGTTTGAGCCTCACGCCGTCCACGTTGAACCTTTGACTTTCGACTTTCAACTGAGGCGCTCTCGACAGATAGCATGCGCATTCTCTTCTGGGGCACGCCCGACTTCGCGCTGCCGTCGCTGCGGGCGCTGCTGGGCGAGGGTCACGACGTCGTGGGCGTGGTGACCCGGCCGGACCGCCGCGCGGGCCGGGGCCGCGCCGTGCGAGCGTCCCCGGTCAAGGAGTGCGCGGAGTCGGAGCACCTGCCGGTCCTCCAACCCGAACGCGCGCGCGGCGCGGATTTCCTGACGCACCTGCGGGCGCTCGAGCCGGAGCTGTCGGTGGTCGTGGCGTATGGTCAGATCCTGCGGCCGGAGGTGCTGGCGCTGCCGCCGCGCGGCTCGCTCAACGTGCACGCCTCGCTCTTGCCGGAGCTGCGCGGTGCGGCGCCGATCAACTGGGCGATCATCCGCGGGCACGCCGAGACCGGCATCACGGTGATGCGCATGGTCGCGCGGATGGATGCGGGCCCGATCCTGTTGCAGGTGAGCGAGCCGATCGGCGAGGACGAGACGGCGAGCGACCTTTCGGCCCGTCTCAGCGAGATCGGGGCGGAGGCGCTGATCGAGACGCTCACCCTGCTGGAAGAGGGCGGGCTCTCGGAGCGGGAGCAGGACGAGTCGCGCGTCACCTTCGCGCCGCGGCTGGAGCGCAAGGACGCGCGCATCGACTGGAATCTGGACGCCGAAAGCGTGGCCCGCTGGATGCGCGGGCTGGATGAGGCGCCGGGCGCCTGGACGCTCCTCGACCGGACCGAGGTGAAGCTCTTTCGCCCGCTCGCGCTCCCGCAGCTGCCCGCGACCGCGGAGCCGGGGACCGTGCTGGGGGCGAGCGCTCACGACCCGAGCGCGGGCGTGCTGGTCGCCTGCGGCGCGGGCGCCGTGCACGTCCGGGAGGTGAAGCCGGCCGGCAAGCGGCGCATGACGGCGGCCGAGTGGGTTCGGGGGCGCGGCGTGCGTTCCGGTGACCGGCTAGGATGAACTTCTCCGCGCCTCCGCGTCTCGGCGTGCCGCGGCTCCATCTGGTGACGGACGACGCCGTCCTGCGCACGTCCGGCTTCCGCGAGCTGGGCGCGCGGGTGCTGAGCGCGCACAGCGCAGCGCTCGCACTTCAGCTGCGCGGACACGGCCTTGCCGGACGGGAGCTGTTCGAGCTGGCCGAGGCCCTGGTGCCGGTCGCGCGCGCCAGTGGCGCCTGGCTGCTCGTGAACGATCGCGTGGACGTGGCCAGGTGCGCGGGCGTGCGCGCCGTGCAGCTCGGTCGGCGATCGCTGCCGATCGCCGCCGCGCGCGGGCTGCTCGGACCGGACGTGCGCATCGGCTACTCTGCGCACGACGCAGCGGAAGCCCGGCAGGCGCAGGACGACGGCGTCGACTTCGTGCTGCTGGGGGCGATCTACCCCTCGGCCTCCCACCCGGACCGGCCGCCGGCCGGCGTGGAGCTGCTGCGGCGCACCGCGGCGGCCGTGGCCGTGCCCGTGATCGCGATCGGCGGCATCACGCCGGAGCGGGTGGCGGAGCTGGTCGGAGCCGGCGCCCATGGCGTTGCGGTGCTCGGCGGCGTCTGGCGCGCGGCCGACCCGCTGGCCGCAGCGGCGGGCTACGTCGCCGCGCTCGAGGCCGCGGCCGGTCCCATGGCCGCGCCGGCGGGGTATAATGCGAGGTCCGGGCAGCATCTGGAACGAACATGAGCACGATCGCCGAGACCATCGAGATCCGGCTGAACGGCGATGCGAAGCGTATCGCGGCCGGCCTGACCGTGGCCGCGTTGCTGCGCGAGCTGGGGCTGGAGCCGCAGCTGGTCGTGGTCGAGCACAACCGCGAGATCCTGGAGCGGTCGCGCTACGATGCCACGCCCGTGCGCGCGGGCGACGTGCTCGAGCTCGTGCATTTCGTGGGCGGAGGCTGATCACGCGGAGACGCAGAGCCGCGTAGCCGCGCGACTCCTCTGCGCCTCCGCGGCTCCGCGTGATCGCCAGAGAGGTCGAATGAGTACGCTAGCGATCGAGAGCACGCGTCAACTCGACGAGCCCCTCGTCATAGCCGGCCGCTCCTTCCGCTCGCGCCTGATCGTCGGCACGGGGAAGTACCGGGACAACGACACCATGGTGCGGGCGATCGAGGCGTCGGGCGCGGAGATGGTCACCGTCGCCGTGCGCCGCATCGACCTGGACCGGACGAAAGAGGAGGGTATCCTCCACCACCTGGATCCGAGCAAGGTCTTCCTGCTGCCCAACACGGCCGGCTGCTACACGGCCGAGGACGCGATGCGCTACGCGCGGCTCGCGCGCGCGGCCGGGCTCAACGATTGGGTGAAGCTGGAGGTGATCGGCGATCAGCGCACGCTCTTGCCGGACGTGGCGGCGACGCTCGAGGCGGCGCGCGTGCTGGTGGCCGAGGACTTCAAGGTGCTGGCTTACACGAACGAGGACGTCATCGCGGCGCTGCGGCTCGAGGATGCGGGTTGCGCGGCGGTGATGCCGCTGGCCAGCCCGATCGGCAGCGGGCTGGGTCTGGTGAATCCGTACTACGTGCGGGAGATCAAGGCACGGCTCGAGGTGCCGGTGATCGTGGACGCGGGGGTGGGCACCGCATCCGACGCTTGCGTAACCATGGAGCAGGGCGTGGACGGCGTGCTGATGAACACCGCGCTCGCCGAGGCCGGGGACCCGGTGCGGATGGCGCGCGCGATGAATCTGGCGATCGAGGCGGGGCGGCTGGCGTACCTGGCGGGCCGGATGTCACGCCGGGAGATCGCGGTGCCGTCGTCGCCGAGCAAGGGCATGCTGGACCGCTCCGCCGCGCGCGAGCCGGAGGCGCGCGGGGGCGCGTAGCTTGAGCGCCACGCCGGCTCGCTGGGCGGCCCTGGACGTCCTGCGGGCGGTGCGCGCGGGTGAGCTGGCGGACCGGGCGCTGGTGCGCGCGCGGGAGCGGGTGGCGCCGCGGGAGCGGGCCTGGCTCCACGAGCTGGTTTACGGCGTGCTGCGGCTGCGCGGCCGCCTCGACCACGCGCTGGCTCGATACGTCCGCCGGGGGCTCTCCTCACTCGATCCGGACATCCTCGACGTCCTGCGGCTGGGCGCCTACCAGCTTCTGGAGATGGCCAGCGTCCCGGCGTACGCGGCCGTGTCCCAGGCGGTCGAGATGGGGAAGGCGCTGGCGGGTCGGGGCGCTGGCGGTCTGGTGAACGGGGTGCTCCAGTCGCTGCGCCGGGAGCAGGCGACGCTGGCATTTCCGGACTTCGCGTCGGATCCCGGCGCGCACCTGGCGTCCTGGGGCTCGCATCCGCCGTGGCTGGTCGAGCGCTGGCTCGCCCGCTTCGGCGCCGAGGGCGCCCGTGAGCTGGTAGAGGCGAACAACCGCCGCCCCGAGCTGTACCTGCGGCCCGTGGGGGTCGCGCTCGAGGCGGCTCGCGCCGTGCTGCGCGGCGCGGGCATCGAGAGCGAACCGGTTCCCATCGCGCCCGACGCGCTGCGCGTGCTGCCGCCCGCCACCGCGCGGGAGGCGTTGCGCGCGGTCCCCGCCATCGTGCAGGACCCGGCGGCGGGCCTGGTCGTGCGCTACGCCGCGGCGGCGCCCGGCGCGCGCGTGGCCGACCTGTGCGCCGCGCCCGGTGGCAAAGCGCTCGGCCTCGCGCAGGCGGTGATCGCCGGCGAAAGCGACGGCTACGTGCTCGCGGCCGACGCGTCCTGGGACCGGCTCGGACGCCTGCGCGAGAACCTGGAGCGGCTGCGCGCCGACCCGGCCGCCGCGCCCGTGGCTGGCCGGGTGGGTCTCGCGGTCGCGGATGCGCGCTGGCCGGCGGTCGGCGGCGCCGACGTCGTCCTGCTGGATGTGCCGTGTACGGGCACCGGCACGCTGCGGCGCCACCCGGATGGGCGCTGGCGCATCGGCCCGACGGACCTCGCGGCACTGGTCGAGCTGCAGCGCGAGCTCCTGGCGGCGGCGGCGCCGCTCGTGCGACGGGGCGGGCTCCTGGTTTATGCGACGTGCTCGCTCGAGCCCGAGGAGAACGAGTCGCAGGTCGAGTGGTTTCTGCAGCGCCACCCGCAGTTCGCGATCGAGACCGTGCCCGGCGCCGTCGACGCCGCCCTGCGCGACGAGGGCGGCCGCCTGATCGTCCTGCCGCACCAGTGGGACGTGGACGGCGCGTTCGCGGCCAGGCTGCGCCGCCTTTCTTGAGTAGCGAAGTTGAGTGCCGAAGTTCGAGTGCCGAAGTTCGAGTGCCGAAGTTCGAGTGCCGAAGTTCGAGTGCCGAATTTCGAGTGCCGAAGTTCGAGTGCCGATGTTCGAGTGCCGAAGTTCGAGTGCCGAAGTTCGAGTGCCGAAGTTCGGC
>JACQPS010000184.1 GCA_016207445.1 Gemmatimonadota bacterium
GCGGCGGCCGATCGCTCGAGAGCACGACCTGCCCACCGCGGCTGGAGAGCGCATCCCAGGCGCGCAACAACTCTTCCTGCGTCCTGTGCTGCCCGGCCAGGAACTGTACGTCGTCGAGCAGCAGCAGCTGCACGCCGCGCAGCCGATCGCGCCAGACTTCGCCCTCCCCCTTCTCGATCGCCGCCAGAACCTGCTCCATCAGGTGCTCGAGCGTGTCGTACTCGACGACCAGGCCGGGGTGGATCCGCCGGGCGTGGTGGCCGATCGCGCTCAGCAGATGCGTCTTGCCGAGCCCGGACGCGCTGTAGATGAACAGCGGGTTGTAGCTCTGGGCCGGCGACTCGGCCACGCGTTTCGCGGCGGCGCACGCCAGTCGGTTCGCCGCCCCGACCACGAAGGAGTCGAACGTGCACCGGGCATCCAGCTCGAGAGGCGTCATTGCACCCGTTGCGTCACCACGGATTCACGGAACTTCCGCGAGAGGCTGCGCAGCACCAGCTCGCTGATGCCGCGCAGCGTGTCGAAGACACCGGCGCCGGTGATGGCCGTGGCGGGAAACGAGGGGACGCCGCGGAAATTGAGCAGGTCGTCCAGCCCGTCCGTGGGGAGAACTCCCGGCACATCGCGCTTGTTGTACTGAATGACGGTCGGCAGCTCGCGTACGTCGAACCCCTGCTCCAGCAGGTTCTCCTGCAGGTTGCGCAGGCTCTCCAGATTCTCCTCCGTCTGCTCCCGCTGCGAATCGGCCACGAACACGACGCCGTCCGCGCCGCGCAGCACCAGCTTGCGGGTCGCGTTGTAGTAGACCTGGCCGGGCACCGTGTACAGCTGGAGCCGCGTCCGAAACCCGGAGATGGAGCCGAGGTCCAGCGGCAGAAAGTCGAAGAACAGGGTCCGGTCCGTCTCGGTGGCGAGCGACACCATCTGCCCTTTGCGCTCGTCCGGAATGCACGTGTGCACGTACTGCAGGTTCGTCGTCTTGCCGGAGCGCGCCGGGCCGTAGTAGACGATCTTACAGGTGATCTCGTGCGTCGAATAATTGACCAGCGACATTCAGCCGCTCCCCAGCTCGGAGGCGAAGAAGCTGCGCAGCCCCGCCTCGAGCTCGCGCTCGAAGCCGGCCGCATCCGTGAACGCCAGCACTCGCTGGAATTGCGGGAGCTGTCCGACCTCGCCGGCCAGCCGCTCCAGATAGAGCTGCACGAGACCGAGCGAGGAGTCCTCGTCGAAGATCGCAACCAGGATCAGCTCCTCGCCGGGCGTGTGGAACGGCGCGAGCACCAGCTGAAGCTCTTGCCCCGCGTGGTGCAGGTGCGTCCAGCGCGCCTGTCCGGTGAGCTGCGCCAGTGCGCGCGCCGCGGCGTGCGCGGCGGCGGCCAGCGCCGCGACGCTGACGACCTCGTAGCTGCGCGTGAAGCCGTGCTGCGCCAGGATCTGGCCGCTGCCGTTGACCAGCAGCGCGATGCGCACCCTCGCCTCGCGCACGAAGCGGCGCATCGGCTCCCGGAGCGCCTCGACCAGAGGTTGCAGATCGACCTGTCTCATGCCAGGCTGCCTGCCGCGCGCTGCGCTTCCAGACGGATGAGCCCGAGCTGAGCGTCGGCCTCGGCGACCACGACGACGACCAGCTCGCCGGCGCCGGCCATGACCACGTGCCCCGCCTCCGCCTCGAGCTGGAGCGTCTCGAGCCCGCCGAACGCCGCCGCTCCCGCCGCCTTCGCGGTGCGGCGGAAGAGCGACGCGGCCAGCGCGGCGACCGCGGGCTCGGCCACGCCGTCGGCGAGCTCCGACACGACCGGTACGCCCGCCTGCGCGTCGACGATGAGCGCGCCGCGGACGCCGTCCACGCGGGACAGCCGGCTGAGCGCGACCGAAAGGACGTCGCTCATGTCTTGCCTCCCAGAAATCCGTCGGCCAGGGCGGCCGCGCGCGCGGCGGTGCGCAGGACCCAGCCAGCGGGTGTGTCGCGCCTGGCCGCGAGCAGGACGATCATATCCTCGTGCAACGGCGCGAGATGCACGGTCGCCTGCTGCGTCTCCATGAGCATGCCCCGCCAGGCCCCCAGCGCCAGGTTCTCCGCGGTGCGTTGCGCCTCCTCGATGGCGCCGCCCAGGATCGCACCCATCGCTTCCGCGCTCGCCCCGAGCGGAGCCCCGGGGTCGCTGCCGCCGACCGCGAGCGTCCCGGCCAGCACGAGGCCCCGCCCGTCCACGATGAGGGCGCCACGGAACGGGGCTTCGGCCAGGAGCGGCTCGAACACGCGCGCGGGATCCACGGCGCCGGGGGCCGCGGGCGCCGGCGTCGCTCCGCTCGCGGGCGGCGGCGCCAGCGCGGCCGCGGACCCGGTGCGCGTGCCGCCCGCAAGGCTCTGCCGCTCCCGCAGCAGCGCCAGCGCCTCCCGCACGGCGGGATCGTCCGGGCGCTGCGCGGCGGAGCGGTCCAGGTGCGCGCGCGCCGCTTCGAAGTCGCCGTGCTCGAGGTAGAAGAAGCCCATGCCGCGATGCGCCTCGAAGTTGTCGCCTTCGAGGCGCAGCATGATGCCCCATTCGTCACAGGCCTTCTCCAGCTCGCCCGACTCCAGGTAGAGCCGGGCCAGCAGCGCGTGCGCCTCCACGTTCGAGGGGTGCCGCTCCAGTCCCCGCAGGCACAGACGCAACGCGGCCTCCCAGTGCCCCTGCCGCCGGTACGCCTTGGCCAGCGGCAGGAAGGCTGGCGACGCCGGGTCGCGCGCGAGCTCCTCGCTCCAGCGCTGGATCTCGCCGGCCGTCGGGTTGCTCATCGGGTCAGACTGCTCCCTTCTCCAGAATGGAGTTGAGCGCCCGCACGGCCGCGAGCGCGTGCCCCACCATCAGCCGCTCAGCGCCGTTGGGCGAGAGGCGCAGGAACGTATCCCACGCGCGTGCGGCGCGCTCCATCTCACCGATGCGAACCGCCGCGAAACCCAGGTGGTAGTGCGCCGCGGCCGAGAGCGGGTCGAGTGCGGCGGCGCGCGCGAACGCCTCGGTCGCTGCGCGCATGCGTCCCTGCGCCGCCAGCGCGCGACCGGTCAGCAGCGCCAGCTCGGCGCGCTCGGGATTCGCCGTCTCGAGCTCGGCGGCCAGGCGCGCTGCCGCTTCGCTTTCGCCCTGCGCCAGCAGGCGCTCCACCTCCCGCACGGCCGCGTCCACCTCCTGCATCGGCATGTGCGCCTGCTCCTGCACCTGGACCACGCCCGTGCTGACCAGGCCGTAGATGATCTTGGCGACGTCGAACGTGCTCCGTCCCAGATCGGCCGCGAGCTGCCAGAGGTCGCGCGCGCCGTCGATCTCGGCCAGCACCTCCCACTCGTCGGGCCGAAGATCGAGCGTCGCGCCTTCGTCGCCGACCGGCGCGAGCACGGGCACGGAGTTCACGCTCGGCACCCGTGACTCCAGTCGCGTCCATTCGTCGATCCGGCGTGCTCCTTCCATGAGCAGGGATTCCACGCGCACACGCACTGCGACGCGCTCGCGCGCGAAGTCCGCCCGCTCCTCGAAGCGGAAGCGTCCCTCCTCCCAGGCCATGACGTCGTAGACCGTTTCCTCCAGCTGGAACCGCAGCTGCCGCTCGAGCTCCTCCTCCGTGACGCTGCCCATCTCGAGGAGGATCTCCGCCAGGCGGCGCTCCGGCGTCTGGCGCTGCAGCTCGAGCGCGCGGTCCAGCTCGCGCTCCGTGACCTTGCCCGCCCGCAGGAGCTGCTGCCCCAGCCGGCGCATCGACTGCCGGCGCATGGCGAAGATGATCTCGCCTCGCTCGAAGTGGACGACCGCCTCGTCGCCGAGCCGCTCGGAGCGGACGTTCAGCACGCCCGACTTCCGGGCCAGCTCGAGGAGCTGGAGCACATCCTGGATTCCGAGCTCCTTCAGCGATCCTTCGATAGGCATGGCTCAGCCTGTGCTCGCGAAGGCGTGCCCGAGCGACAGCCGCTCGAGCGCCGCCTGCGCGGCGGCATTCAGCGGATCGAAGCGCAGCACCCGGCGGAACGCGATCGCGGCCTCGTTCAGGCGGCCGGCATCGACGAGCAGCGAGCCGAGCCGGGCGAGCGCCTCCAGGTGATACGGATCCACCGTGAGCAGGTCGACGAGCACGTTCACGGCGTCGCGCGCATTGCCGCGCTCCCACTCGACCTGCGCGAGCGCGAGCGCCGCCTCGCCATAGCTCGGCAGGTACCGCAGCGCAGTACGCAGCTGCTCGGCGGCAACGGCCAGCCGGCCGATGCCGCCGAGCAGCCGGCCGAGGGCGACGCGAGCGGCGACGGCGCTTTCGTCCAGCTCGAGCGCACGCCGCAGCGCCGTCTCGGCGTCGGCATGCCGCCCGGCGTCCATGCGCGCCATGCCGAGCTCGGCCCACACGGCGGTGTCGCGGCTGGCCAGCTCGGCGGCCCGCTCAAAGACCTCGACCGCGCGCCCGTGCTCGCCTACGCGGGTCATGGCCTGGCCGAGCAGCCGCAGCGCCGCGGGATCCGCGGCGGCGACGCCCGCGAGACGCTCCGCCGACTCCCGCGCCTCGGTCCAGCGGCCGAGGAGCAGCAGGGCGCGCGTGCGCCCCAGGAGCGCCCGCTTGCGCTGATCCACCGGATCGACTTCCAGCTCGCCCTCCGGGTCCGGCGACTCCGCCAGCACCGCGGTGAAGCGCTCGAGTGCCTCCCCCGCCAGACCCTTGCGCAGGAAGACCTCGCCCAGGAGCAGGAGCTGCTCGCCCCGGTTCGCGCCCGAGAGTGCGGCACGCAACGCTTCGCTGCGCGCGCGATCGAGCTCGCCCTGCGCCAGCGCCGCGCGTGCCGCCGCCAGCGGATCGGGGCGACGCCGTTCCGCCACCGGCGCCGCCACGACCGCCGCCGGCGCGACCGCCCGCTGCACGGGCTCCGGCTGGAACGCCGGAGCGATCACAGGCGCGGGCACGGAGCGCGCACTCGCCGCCGCCGGCGCGGCTTCGCCGCCGAACGTGGCGAACGCCTGGTCCAGCGCATCCTCGCGGAACTCGAAGGCCTGCACGGGCGCTCCCGCGCGCAGACGCGCGGACGCGTCCAGCTCCGGCGCCAGCACGCCGCCCTCCTCGAACTGGAGGTCGATCAGCAGGCGGAAGCGCGGCGCCGGGAAGTAGGGATTGAGCTCGAGCGCGATCTTCGTCTCGCGCAGCGCGCCCTGATAGTCGCCGAGCGCGGACAGCGCGAAGGCGAGGTGGTAGCGGGCTTCCGCGAGGCGCGGGTCGAGGTCCACCGCCCGGACCAGCGCGTTCTTCGCCTCCTGCGCCCGCCCCGTCTCCATGAACAACGCACCCAGGCTCGTCCACGCCAGCGCCGAGTCCGGCTCCAGGTCGAGCGCCTGGTGGTACGCGTCCCGCGCGACCGTGTGCTGCCCCTCGCGCGCCAGCATGAGCCCCAGGTTGCGCCAGGTGTCGGCCGGCGCGCGGCCGCGGGCGAGCGCCTCGCGGAACGAGCGGGCTGCGCCCTGCGCGTCTGCCGCGTGGCAGCGGGCGACACCCAGGTTGTTCCACGCGAGCGCGTAGTCGGCATCCAGCTCCAGCGCGCGACGGTAGGCCTGCTCGGCCGCATCGAGCTCGCCCGTCTGGTGCGAGGCCACTCCCTTCTCGTTCCAGAGCTTCGGGCTCGCCGGCTCGTCCTCGAGCAACTGGTCGTAGAGCGCGACGGCGTCGCTCCCCTGGCCTCGCAGCAGCAGCAGCTCGGCCTGCGCCTGACGCACCAGGAACCGGTCCTCGCCCCGCTCCAGCGCCAGGTCGAACTCCTGGAGCGCCTGCTCGTACAGCCCCTTCTGGCGGAAGGCAAGGCCGAGGTTGTAGTGCGCGAGCGTGGCCTCCGTGATCTCGGGACGCGGCGCGCGCTCCCCCACCAGCTCATCGAACTGCGCCGCGCTGTAGCGGTCGAGCGACAGGTTCGCCTCGGCCTTGGCATACGCCGGGTTCAGCTCGGCGGCCCGGGCCGCGGCCTCCGCCGCCCGCTGCGTCTCGCCCACGTCGCCGTACACGAACGCGAGCAGGTGATGCGCTTCGGCCTCACCCGGGTAGAGCGCTACCGCCTTCTCCAGCGCCGTGCGGGCTTCCGCGCTGTGCCCGCGGCTGTAGTGGAGCTCGCCCAGCCGGAGCTGCACGCGCGCGTTCGCTGGCTCGAGCGTGGCGGCCCGCTCGAGCGCCGCCAGAGCCGCATCCTGGTCCCCGCGCTGCGCCTCGGCGCGTGACAGCTGCAAGTAGAGTACGACGTCGTGCGGCCGCTGCTCCAGGAGCCGACGGTACTCCGCCGCGGCGCGGGCCGGCTCCCCACCGTAGAGGTAGGCGCGGGCCAGCCGCGCGCGCGCCTCCGCGTCCTGTGGTTCGGCCGCGAGCCGCGCCGTCAGCCGCTCGATCAGCCGCTCGAAGTAACCGGTGTGGAAGTAGGCGATGCGCAGGTTGCGCTCCGCCACCTGCATGCGCGGGTCCAGCTCGAGCGCGCGCTCGAAGTGCGCGATCGCCTCGTCGTGCAGCCCCTTGTGGTAGTAGACGACGCCGAGGTTGTTGTGCGCGCCGGCATCTCCGGGGGGAATCCGCCTGGCCAGCGAGCGCAGGATCTCGAGATCCCGCGGCGAGCGTACCGCGCCGCCGCCGCCGGCCGGGCCGGCGTCGCCATTCTCGAGGCGCGCGAGCCCGGGAGCAGCACCGCTCGCCGCAGGCGGGTCCGCACGCCCGACCAGTGCGGTGGGATCGACCATAGGCCTCAGCCGAGGCGGATCGCGCGCAGGATGACCTCGAGAGAGCCGCCGTCCGGGATCAGCAGCAAGTGCCCGCGCAGGGGGTGCTCGCCTTCATCGACACGGAACAGCGTGTCCAGGCAGAAGACGTAGTCGGCCCGCTCGCCGAAGTTGAGGTACGAGCTGGTCAGGATCGCCGCCGCCAGATCGATCGCCAGTCCCGGCACCGAGTTCAGCAGGATCAGGCCCAGAAAGTCCGAGAGCGCGCTCAGGTGTGCGCCCACCAGGATATTGCCCGCCTCCGTCAGCGCCGACCGCTCGAGCTCACCGAAGCTTTCCGGGAAGGTCACGCCCGTGCGACCCAGCAGAATCTCGGTCAGACGCACCGCGGTGTCCCGCGGCAGAATCAGCACGGTCCGGCCGGTCGCGTCGCCGAGTACGCGCACCAGCACCGCCGCGATCACCTCGTCGCCGGGCCCGACCAGCTCGGCCGCCTCTTCCAGTCGGGTGATGCGGATCTGCGGCACGTCCAGCAGGATGCGCCGGTGCGTCAGCTGCGACAGCGCGGTCGCCGCGTGTCCCGCGCCGATGTTGGCGACCTCGCGCAATCCGTCGAGCTGAAGCGAGCCGAGCTCGCGCACGTCGATCATGGCACCCTCATCAGAGAACGCTCATCGGGTCCAGCACCAGAGCGGGACGCCCATCCGCGAGCAGCGTAGCGCCGGAGAACACGGGCAGCGTGTCCACGGCGGGATCGAACGGCTTCACCACGATCTCCTCGCGCCCGACCAGCCGGTCCACGGCGAGCGCGGCCCGGTCCTCGCCGGCCTCCGCGACCACCGCGGCCGATTCACCCCCCGGCTCGCCGACGCGCAGCACGCGGCGCAGCCGCACGAGCGGAATGATCTGGTCGCGCAACCGCAACACCTCCTGTCCGCGCACCCACGCGATCATGTCGT
This sequence comes from Gemmatimonadota bacterium, assembly GCA_016207445.1. Classification (GTDB taxonomy): domain Bacteria; phylum Gemmatimonadota; class Gemmatimonadetes; order Longimicrobiales; family RSA9; genus JACQPS01. The sequence continues at coordinate 7,658 of JACQPS010000184.1, forward strand.
CCTTGAGCTCGACGGCCTCGGCGATATGCGTGAGCGGGATCGCGTAGTCCTCGTCCCCCACCTTGACGCGCAGGGCCGGCGCCACGGCGAGGGTCAGCGGCAAGCGCAGCGCGAATGTGGTGCCGCTTTCGGAGGTGCGCAGCTCGATGGCCCCGCCCAGCGAACGCACGCGGCTCATCACGACATCCAGGCCGACGCCCCGGCCGGAGAACTCCGACACCGCGGTCGCGCTCGAGTACCCCGGCTGGCTGAGCAGGCGCAGCAACTGCTCATCGGTGAGGTCGGCGGCACCGACGCCCTCGAGCCGCGCCGCCGCCAGCAGGCCCAGCGCCCGCCCCTGCGCCAGCGCGCCCTCGCGTCGAACGCCACGACCGTCGTCCTCGACCTCGATGACCACGCCGGAGCGCTCGCGCGCGGCGCCCAGGCGCAGCCGCCCCCGCACCGGCTTTCCCGCCGCGCTCCGCTCCCCGGCCGTCTCCAGCCCGTGATCGACGGCGTTGCGCAGCAGGTGGACGAGCGGGTCCGCCAGCTCCTCCAGGATCGCGCGGTCCAGCTCGATCTCCCGCCCCTCGATCAGGAAATCGACCTCTTTGCCGAGCCCGCGCGCCGTATCCCGCACCACCCGCGGAAAGCGGTCAAACACCTCGGCCACCGGGACCATGCGCAGCGCCAGGGCCGCGTCCTGGAGCTCGTCCACGAGCCGATCCATGCGCCCGACCAGCTCCTCCAGCTGATCGAGGCGCCGCGCCTCGAGCAGCGGACCGAGGCGGCCGCGCAGGATCGACAACTCCCCGATGCCGTCCACCAGCTCGTCCAGCCGGCGCTGGTCCACGCGCACGTGCCGCGGCTCGAGCCGTGTGGCCAGCTCCGCCTGCACCGCCTCCTTGCGCACCGCGGCCGGCGACTCGAAGACGACACTCTGGACCTCGCCCGCGCCGCGGATCGCGCGCTCGACCGCGAGCCGATCGGTGCCCCTCCCCAGGAAGATGCGCAACTCGCCGCCGAAATCCGGCGAGAACTCAGGCGGATCCGTGCCCAGGACCCGCGCGACCTCCCCCGTGCGCCGGCACACCACGAGCGCCCGCGCCGCCTTGAGCGCGACCGCCGGCTGCAGCACGACCCGCGCGACTACCTCCACCGTACCGAGAAGCGCATGGGTCTCCGCCTCCGCCGCCTGCGCCGCCGTGAGCTTCGTGTCGAGGAGCTCGCCCGCCTCCTCCGCCGCGGCGATCGGCTCCGCCGGCAGCACCGGCGCGCTCAGCACGGCCTCCTCGACCGCTCGCTCCAGCTCGTCCGCGCGCGCCAGCAGCGCGTCGATCAACGCCGTATCCAGCTGGCGCCCGCCGGAGCGCAGCTCCTCCAGCCGGTCCTCCAGCTCGTGCGCGACCGCCGCGACCGCGCGAAAGCCCATCGTCGCCGACATGCCCTTGATCGTGTGCGCCGAGCGGAACGCTTCCTCCAGCGCGCCCGCGGCACCGCCGGCCTCCAGCTCCAGCAGGCCACGGTTCAGCGACCGAAGCCGCTCGCGCGTCTCCGCCAGGTACAGATCGAGGTACCGGCTCAGGTCCATCGGCACGCGCAGTCGCCGAGAACGCAGAGGTTCGACATGTCCATCTGCACGCCTCTCTCGTCGCTTACCCGAGAACCCGATGCACCGCCTCCAGCACGCGCGACGGCTGGAACGGCTTCACCACGAAATCCCGCGCGCCCGCCTGGATCGCCTCGATCACCAGCGCCTGCTGCCCCATCGCGCTGCACATCAGCACCTTCGCGTCCGGAAACTCCGAGATGATCTGGCGCACCGCTTCGATCCCGCCCAGGTCCGGCATCACGATGTCCATCGTCACCAGACTGGGACGCAGCTCCCGGTACTTGCGCACCGCCTCCTCCCCCGTCTCCGCCTCCCCCGTGACATCGAAGCCCGCCTGCTGCAGGATGTCGCGCAGCATCGTGCGCATGAAGATGGCGTCGTCACAGATGAGCACCGTACGTCCCATAAAGCTATTCGGTCAGGGGTCCAGGGATATGCGACCGCAGGCCGATGGGTGAATCGAGCACGCGATGCACCGCTTCGAGCACGCGGTTGGTCTGGAACGGCTTGACCACGTAGTCGCGGGCGCCCGCCCGGATCGCCTCCGCGACCATGGACTGCTGGCCGACAGCGCTGCAAACCAGGATGCGGGCGTCGGGGAATTCGCCGATGATCTGGCGAACCGCGTCCAGGCCGCTGCCCTCCGGCAAGACAATGTCCATGAGGACGAGGTTGGGCTTGAGCTCCCGGTACTTCTCGACTGCTTCCTTGCCGGTCTCGGCTTCCGCGACGACCTGAAGGCCGGCCTGCCGGAGAATATCGGCGAGCACGTTGCGCATGAAGGCGGCGTCGTCGCAGATCAGAACGGTGTGTGCCATGCCTACTCCTCGGGACAGGCGGGACGAGTCATCCGAGCAGCCGCCCGATCACTCTGTCCGTGTCCAGCGCGAGAAAGGCGCGCTCTCCCAAATCGCCGATGCCCACCAGATCGTCGCGGTCCACGTCGATCAGGCGGAGCGCCCGCGCCTCGATGGGCAGCTCGCGGGCGGCCGCGCGCGCTACGCCCACGACCTCCTCCACGGCCAGCGCAACCAGCCTGGGGCCGTATTCGACCAGCAGGAGTCGGTGATCGGGCCGCGCGGCGGAGGGCCGCAGCGCCAGCGCGGCTCCCAGATCGAACGCGGTGATGACGCGGCCACGCAGGCCAATCAGGCCACAGACAGCCGGCCCGCAGCCGGGAAGGCGGGTA
>JACQPS010000196.1 GCA_016207445.1 Gemmatimonadota bacterium
CACCAAGGCGTTCGCCGAGGGCCCCAAGTACGACATCCCGATCCTGCGCAACCTGCGCGCGGGCGCGACGCCGACCGAGCACGCCATCGCCGCCGCGACGGTCGAAGCCGTGCGGCTCCTCGGCGCTCCCGCGGTCGTGACCTTCACGCGCACGGGGGGAACCGCGCGCCTGGTCTCCAGCTACCGCCCGCCCGTGCCGATCCTCGGCGTCACCGACCAGGAACGCACCTGGCGCCAGCTCTCGCTCGTCTGGGGCGTGCACCCCGTCCTGTGCAAGGTCGAAATCAACTACGAGAACATGCTCGCGCGCGCGCGCGAGTACCTCTTCTCGAACGCGCTCGCACGCCCGCAGGACCGCGTGGTCGTCACCGCGGGCGTGCCGTTCCACGTGCGCGGCACGACCAACATGCTGCGGGTGGAAGTGCTGTGAGGGTGGGATGGGAGCGAAGGTTCACCGCCGAGATCGCAGAGAACGCAAAGAACCGAGATTCAAGTTTTCTGTACTCTGTGTTTTTTGCGCGCTTTGCGGTGAGTGCCGCTCGGCGGCAGCGGCAGCCCACGGGGCGCCGGGCCGGTCAGGCTGCGCTGAATGGCGTCCAGCTCACCGACCAGCGCCTCGCCCCAGTAGTAGGCGAGCTCGCTGCGCGTGCCTTCGTAGACCGTCGGCCCCGATCCCGTACAGATCACGCTGTGCTCCTCGATCTCGTCCATGGTGCACAGCACGCCGCCCTCGGCCACCGCGCAGGGAAACACGGCGCAGATGATGGGCTTGAGCTCGTGGTAGTCCATGCCGTGTTCGAGCGCGTAGGTGTGCAGCATGCACCCGCGGCCGCGCGGGTTCAGGAAGATGCACCCTCGCTCGGTCACGACGGTCCGGCGGGAGAAGCCGCCGGGATAGTCGGGTTCCTCCTCCCATTCCTGCTCGAACCACCCATCCTGCTGCACGCCCACGTACGCCTCGAGCGCGTCCGCCCGGGCCAGGATCCGCTCGATGTCCAGCACGCTCGCCGACACGCCGTAGCTGCAGCAGTGATCGTTGCAGAACGTGCACTGCATGCAGTACGTGAAGTAACGGATCGTGAAGATGAGCGGGTCCACGGAGCTGAGCACCGGACTGCCGTAGCGGCAGGGGTACGGCCGAGAGAAGGGTATGATCTGCTCCATGCGGTTCTACCGTTCGGGCACTGCGCCGGTGTCGGAGCGGTCACGGCAACAGCTATGCCCGTAGCTTAGGGGTTGCGAGGCGTTTCGAAAAGTGCTTCTATGCCCGTCGAGCCCGAGCCCGAGCCCGAGCCCGAGAAGCGGGTCGCTGTCAACTTTCAATTTCAACTCTCAACTTTCAACTGCCACCCGTGAACTAAAAGCGCGTGCGCCTCCACTTTCTCGGTACCGGCACCTCGTTCGGCATCCCCGTCATCGGCTGCGACTGTCCGACCTGCGCGTCGTCCGATCCGCGCGACCGCCGCACCCGCCACGGCGCGCTGCTGGAGAGCGACGACGGCGCAAGGCGCGTGCTCGTGGATACGCCACCCGAGCTGCGCCTCCAGCTCGTCCGGGCGGGCATCGGCCGGGTCGACGCCGTCTGGTTTACGCACTGCCATGCCGACCACACGCACGGCGTCGACGACCTGCGCGCGTTCTCCATCCGTGGCGCCCCGCTCCTGGCCTACGCCGGCGACGATTGCCTGCAGATCCTCTTTTCCAGGTTTCAGTACGTCTTCGACCCGGAGTGGCGCCCGCCCGAGGGCATCACCAAGCCGAACGTGCGGCTGCAGCCGCTCCAGTCCGGGTGCCTCGTGGATGTGGCCGGCTTTCCCATGCTCCCGTTGCGCGTGCCGCACGGCGAGGACAGCGCTTACGGCTTCCGGGTCGGCGAGCTCGGCTACGTCACCGACGCGAAGAGCCTCCCCGCCGACACGCGCGCTGCCCTGCGCGGCGTGCGGGTCCTGGTCCTGAACGCGCTCTGGTTCGGGCGCACGCATCCCTCGCACTTCACGGTCGAGGAGGCGGTCGCGGTCGCGCAAGAGATCGGGGCCGAGCGCACCTTCCTCACCCATCTGACCCACCGCCTCCGACACGCGGATCTGCTCGACAGATTGCCCGCGGGCATCGAGCCGGCGTATGACGGGTTAGTCATCCAGATATGAAAAGCGGACGGCGGCACCTAAACGGCACTCGAAATTCGGCACTCGGAAGTCGGCACCTGAGAATCGGCACGTCGGTGTGCCGCCGCATGAGTGCCGCCGTTTAGGTGCCGCCGCATGAGTGCCGCCGTTTAGGTGCCGCCGTTTAAGTGCCG
>JACQPS010000193.1 GCA_016207445.1 Gemmatimonadota bacterium
AGTGTGTTCGCCTCCAGACACCAGAAAGTGCCTTCCGCGTCCATGCGGAAGTCCACCCGGCTGAACTGCGAGAGCTTGAGCGCGCGGTGCGCCTTGAGCGCCAGGAACTCGAGCTCGCGGGTCTGTTCTGCCGTCAAGTCGGCGGGGAAGATCTCCTCGGCCCCGCCCGGCTGGTATTTGCTCTCGTAGTCGAAGATCTCGTGCTGCGGGATGATCTCGCCGGGCGGCAGTGCCTGGTCGTCCAGGATGCCCACCGTGAGCTCGCGGCCCGGAATGAATTGCTCCAGCATGACTTCGTCGTCGTAGCGGAACGCCTCGGCCAGTGCGGCCTCCAGGTCCTCCGGCCGCTTCACGACCGTCAGCCCCACGGTCGAGCCCTGCTTGCTCGGCTTGACCACGACGGGGTAGCCCAACCGTTCCGCGACCAGCTCCGGGTCCACGGGTGCCATGAGCCAGTCGGGGGTGGGAATGCCGGCGTCGCGGAACAGCCGCTTCGACATGTCCTTGTCCATGGCGACCGCACTGGCCAGATGGCCGCTCCCCGTGTAGGGAATGCCGACCAGGTCCAGTAGCGCTTGCAGCGTGCCGTCCTCGCCCGTGCCGCCGTGCAGCACGAGGAAGATGACGTCGGTCTCGCGCAGCTCGGGCGCCTCGGTGAGCGCCGCGGGGTCGCCCGTGCGCAGGAGATCGAGCTTCGCCTGCTCGGGCGGGACCGGCGCCACGCCAGAGGCGAGGAATCGCTGCTCCTCTGCGGGCGCGAGCACGCCGCGCGCGGTGTCGACGGCGACGACCTCGTGCCCCGCCGCGCGCAGCGCGGCCACGACCTGGGCGCCGCTCGCGATCGACACGTCGCGCTCCACGGTGGTGCCACCGAACAGAACAGCGATCTTCAGCTTTTCCGGCATTCGGCTCTCACCGGCGTTCAAAGCTCACGCAGAGACCGCAGAGGATGCAGAGGCGCAAAGAACAATGTTGTGCTCTCGGCGCCTTTCCGTTCTCCTCTGCGTCCTCTGCGTGACACGTATCCTTCAGGGAATTCCTGCGCCCGTGACGGCATTCACCTGCCACTCGCGGCTCTCGCTCCCCCGCGCCAGCCGCACCGTCCACTGCGGCGGCCGGAGCGGCACGAGCAGCAGGGAGAGGGCGGCGTCGCCGCCGGCGAGCAGCGTGGCGGCGCCGGCGGCTTTCACGGAATCCATGACCTGCGGGGAATCGACCCAGGCGGCCAGTTGCGCATCGCCCAGCACGATCCCCGGCGGCGACTGCGCGGGGCGAGTCACCTGCTCGAGCTTGACGGGCGTGACCGTGACGGCGAGCTGGTCCGCGCGGCCGGGCGCCTGGTAGACGAGGCGCCAGAAGCCGCGCTCCCGCTGCACGTACCCATCGGCCGCGACGCCCTCGCCTTCCAGGTAGCGCAGCGTCGCGTCCCGTTGCCAGCTCGCCGCGACGGTGTGCGCCTCGCGCTCCGCGTCCCGCGCGGAGATGCGCAGCCGTTCCGCCGTGCCGCGCGCGGCGGGCGCGCACGCCGCGAGCGCCGCCACGGTCCCGAGCCCGACGATCCACCTGCACCATTTCTTCATGGCGTACTGCCTCCCTCTCCCTCTCACCTCATGCCCTCACCCAGTACACCACGCCGATCACCAGCGCGATCGCGCCCAGCAGGATCCAGGCGTAGTTGTCGTCGAACGTCGCCCCCGGCTCGAGCACGGCGCGGGCCGGCTCGTGCGGGTCGTAGCGGACGGTGACGTGGGCGCCCTGGTCGTAACGTGCGAGCAGGGCCTGTGCCCGGTCCGCGTGCGCCCGCAGCAGCCCGAAGCGAATACGGGTCGAGCGGTAGATCGTGTTCCCGACCGTGTACCGGTACTCGATGCGGACGCGGTAGGCGGCGCTTCCGAAGCCCCGGCGCCGCTTCGCCTCGGCCCGGAGGATGACGCCCTCCGCCCGCGGCCACGAGCGGCTCGCGCGCGCGCGCGACCACCACACGAGCTGCCAGGCGGCGAACGCCGCCCCGGCAAGCACCAGCACGATGCCGACCAGCGGGTGCGGCGCCGGGCCCACGGCTCCTCCACGCCCTCGTCGCCTGCTACTGGGTGAGGTACCGCACCATGTCGTAGCGGGTGACGATGCCGGCCAGTCGCCCCTCGTGCCGCACGAGCACGGCGGGGTTCTGCCGCGTGAGCAGCCGCGCCACGCCGCTCAGCTCGATGTGCTCGTCCACCACGGGAAACGGGGCATCCATGAGCGTCTCGACCGCGTGGTCCAGGAGCGACGGCTCCTCGATCACGCGCGCCATGAGCGTGGCCTCGGAGATGGAGCCGACGCAGTCGCCCTCGTGCAGCACCGGCACCTGCGAGATGTCGTAGTGCGTGATGAGCGAGAGCGCCTGCCGCACGGACGCGGACGGCTCCACGCTGACCAGCGCGGGGGCGCCGCCGTCCTTGCGCGCGACCATGTCGCCGGCCGTGAGCCGCTCCGGCTCGAGCAGCCGGTTCTCCCGCAGCCACTCGTCGTTGTAGAACTTGGACAGGTAGCGTTCGCCGGTGTCGGGGAGCATGCAGACGACGAGGGCGCCGGCGTCGTTCACCTCGTGCGCGACGCGCACCGCGAGCTGAACGATCAGTCCGGCCGAGCCGCCGGCGAACAGCCCTTCTTCGCGGGCCAGCCGGCGGGCCATGTGGAACGACTCGCGGTCGGTGAGCGAGTGGAACTCGTCGATGACGTCGAACCAGAGCGTGCCGGGCAGCTTGTCGTTGCCGATGCCCTCGACCTTGTACGGGTGGCTCTCCGACTTCGTGCCGGTGCGGAAGTACTCGGCGAAGATCGAGCCCACCGGGTCGCCCGCGATGACGCGGATGCGCGGGTTCTGCTCCTTCAAGTACTTCCCCGCCCCGCTGATGCTGCCGCCCGTGCCGGCCGCGCTCACGAAATGCGTGACCCGCCCTTCCGTCTGGGCCCAGATCTCCGGACCGGTGGTCGCGTAGTGCGCCTCCGGGTTGACGGGATTGTAGAACTGATCGGCGAGGATCGCGCCCGGCATCTCGGCGGCGAGGCGCTTCGCGACCTGGATGTAGTTGTCGGGGTGATCGGGCGGCACCGCGGCGGGCGTGATGATGACTTCCGCGCCGAACGCCTTGAGCAGCCGCACCTTCTCCTGGCTGAACTTGTCCGACATGGTGAACACGCAGCGGTAACCCTTGAGCGCGGCCGCGATCGCGATCCCCGCGCCGGTGTTCCCGCTCGTGCCCTCGACGATCACGCCGCCCGGCTTGAGCCGCCCCGCGCGCTCGGCGGCCTCGATCATGGCGAGCCCGATGCGGTCCTTGAGCGAGCCGCCCGGGTTGAAGAACTCCGCCTTCGCATAAACGGGCGTGCGCGCGCCGTCCACGACGCGGTGCAGCCGGATGAGCGGCGTCCAGCCGATCGTCTCCAGCACCGAGTCGTACGGTTTCAGGTTGCGGGGCTGCGTGCCCGGGGCGGCGACGTCGGCGCTCGCCCCCGCGCTGCCTCTCCCTTTCCTCGCTGGCTTGCTCACCGCCCGCTCTCTTTTCACGTGCAGGCCTCCGACCGCGGCCGCGCGACCACGCGACCGGTCACGGGCGCGGCGCCCCCAGCGCCGGCATGCGCTCCTCCTCCGGCGCCGGAGCGACCGGCCCGAGCCGCGCCAGCCCGCGGACCAGCTCCGCCCCCCAGCGGTAGACGTTGTGCTCTCGGACCACCTGCCGGAGGCGCAGCATGCGCGCCACGCGCTCCTGCGGCGTCATGCGCAGTGCCTGCACAAGCGCGGTCGTCGTCTCCTCGATGTCGTACGGATTGACTACGAGCGCATCCGTCAGCTCCTGGCTCGCCCCGGCGAAGCGACTCAGGATCAGCACGCCGTCCTCGTCGTCGCGCGCGGCGACGAACTCCTTGGCAACGA
>JACQPS010000029.1 GCA_016207445.1 Gemmatimonadota bacterium
GGTGGCGGCCGCGGCGGAGGAGGTCCGCGCCGCTGTGGGCGACGAGGGCCTGGCCGGCCTGGTCAACAACGCCGGCGTCGTCGTGGCCGCGCCGCTCGAGTTCGTGCCGCTCGACGAGGTGCGGCATCAGCTGGAGGTGAACCTGCTCGGGCCGCTCGCGCTGGTGCAGGCGCTGCTGCCGACGCTGCGGCGGGCGCGCGGCCGCATCGTGAACATCGGCTCCGTCGCCGGGAAGAGCGCGCTCCCATTCATGGGTCCGTATGCGATGTCCAAGTTCGCGCTGGAGGCGCTCACCGATGCGTTGCGCGTGGAGCTGATGCCCTGGGACGTGCGCGTGGCCGTGGTCGAGCCCGGCGCCGTGGCCACCTCCATCTGGCGGGCCTCGATCAAAGCGGCGGACGAGCTCGCGCAGCGCTTGCCGCCGCAGGCTCGGGAGCTCTACGGCAAGGCCATGGCGGTGGTGCGGCAGCGCGCGCTGAGTGGCGAGCAGCACGGCATCCCGGCGGAGCGCGTGGCCCGCGCAGTCGAGCACGCGCTCACGGCCGACGCGCCGCGCACCCGCTACTTGCTCGGGTGGGATTCGAAGTTGCGGCTCTTGCTCGAGCGGCTTCCGGACCGCCTGCGCGACCGCGTCATCGCGAAGGCGTTATACGAGGGCTGAGCGAAGCGGTGGCTCCGCTTGGCGGGCGCCGCAGTTCGGCTTCCGACCTGCTCAGTTCCCGCGCCGCGCGCTCCACCGGCCCCCGCGCGTAGCGCCGCGCTCCTCCCGAATCGTGAAGCTACCTTGCACGACGTCGCCCTCGATCCGGCCCGTGAAGGACGTCCGCACGGTGCAGTCGCAGAAGGGATCGGTGTACGGATCCAGCCGGCCGGTCACCGTGCCGCCCGCACTGCGTACGAAACGGATGGTGAGCACCTGCGGTGCCCCGGGCCCGATCGGCAGCTCCTGCGCAGGCGGCGGTGCGGTCGGACCCCAGCGGTTCGTGCCAGGGATCATGACCACGTCGCCGTAGGCGGAGTCGCGTCCGGCCTCCAGACGAAACCAGATCTGTCCCGTGCGGCCGGTCGCCGAATCCGTGACGTAGTCGCCGCTCCACTCGCCTACGAGGGCGGCGAGGTCGGCGGCCGGGCCCGAGACCGGGACTGGATTCCACGTAACCGGCCCGCACGCGGCGAGTGCGAGCAGGCCGGCCAGTGCGCGGCTTCTCGACGAGGTCTTCATGTTCCCTCCTGGATGCGGCGCCGGCACGGTGGCGCGGCGCGTACTTGCGCGGCTCGTACTTGCGCGGCTACGGCAGCCCCACCGGCCCCGCGAGCCGGAATCCGTTGCGGCGGGTCCGGCGAACGGAGCCCACCTTCGCGCCGGGTCGGAAGAGCAACACCGGCGCCGGTGCCGTGCGCACCAGCCGCTCGGCCATGCTCCCCAGCAGCAGGCGCGACAGGCCGCCGCGCCCATGAGTGGCCAGCGCGATCAGTTCCACGGGCTGGGCCAGCGCGTATTCTACGATCGCGGTCGCAGGGTTCGACGCGATGACAGCTTCCGCGCGCACCTCCAGCCGCCGAGCGCGCAGCCGCCGCGCGATGCCGGCGAGGTAGGCCTCGGCCGCGGTGCGCGTCCTGATCGTGACCGCCAGGTCGGCGCCGTTCGCGATGGGCGCGTAGGGGCGCACGACCGGAAGTGGCGTTTCGACGCGCAACAGCGTGTAGCGGGTGAAGCCTGGAGTCCCGAGCGCGATCGCGTGCTCGAGGACCTGTTCCGCCAGCGTGGAGCCATCGAGCGGCACCAGGATCTCCGTGAAGCCGTCCTCCCACCGTGCGGGCGGTGCATCATCGCTCGCCCGCGCCAGCAGCACCGGCAGGCCGGACCGGCGTACCAGCGGATCGGCGATGCCGCCGAACCACGCCCGCTGCAGCGCATCCCGTCCGTGTGTGGCCATGACGACCAGGTCCACGGCGCGGTCGTGAATGGAACGCAGCAGCGCATCCACGATCGCCCCCTCCAGAATCTCCGCCCCGCACTCCACGCCGGCGCTGCGCACGCGGCCCAGCAGGGCCTGGAGATATGCGGCTTCGCGCTTCGTCGTTTCTCCCGCGTCGAGGGGCGGGCCCGCGAGTGCCTGCCGCGGCGACATCGGGACGTGTACGTGCGCGAACTCGAGCCGCGCGCCCGCCCGGCGCGCGATCCCGAGTGCGATCCCCAGCGCGTGCTCGCCGAAGCCCGAGTCGTCCAGCGGCACCAGAATCGAGCGGTACATACCTGCCTCCTGTCGTCGTGCCGGGGGTCCGCCGGCCAGTGACCTCGCCTGGTGTCCGCCCGGCCGCACAGGCTCCCACCAGACTACGGCGCCACCGGCCGCCGTTCTGTCAGGAAATCGACGAATTCCGGGTAGGAAACGGCGGATCGTTTGTCGGGCAGCACCCGACGCCCGCTCCCGCCTGCGCCGGCCGAGTGGCCGCGCCCGGCTGTGAGCGAATCCACACAGTTCGGCGGGCCGGCATCCCTCGTGCGGGGTGCGCGTGCCCGCAACGCCCGCTATACTGGTTGCGCCTTCGCACCCGATGAGGAAACGCATGCGACGAGCCCACGGCCGCGCGGTCCACCGGGCTGCGCTCGCGCTGGCGGCCGGCATCGCCGCGGCTTGCGGCGGCAAAGGATCCGACGACGTGCTGAAACAACCGGAGGCGGCTGCGTTCCGCCAGACGGCGCCGGCGAGTTTCCGTGTCCGCTTCGAGACGACGAAGGGCGCCTTCGTGATCGAGGCTACGCGGGCGTGGGCGCCGAACGGCGTCGACCGGTTCTATAACCTGGCGGGCAACGGCTACTACGACGGCACCCGCTTCTTCCGGGTCGTCCCGGACTTCGTCGTCCAGTGGGGGATCCACGGCGATCCCTCGGTCAACACCGCCTGGCGAACCCGTTCGATCCCCGATGACCCCGTGACGCAGAGCAACACGCGCGGCATGGTCACGTTCGCCATGGCGGGCCCGAATACGCGCACGACGCAGCTCTTCATCAATCTGCGCGACAACACTGCCCTGGATGAGATGGGCTTCGCCCCGATCGGAAAGGTCGTGGAGGGGATGGACGTCGTGGACCGGCTATACGCCGGTTACGGCGAGGGCGCGCCGCGAGGACGCGGACCGGACCAGGGGCGCATGCACGCGCAGGGAAACGAGTACCTCGAGCGCTACTTCCCCAACCTCGACTTCATTCGTGCGGCGGTCGTAGAGGGCAAGCCGTAGCGGCGGCCGCTGTGAGGGCACGCGCGGCTGGCCCCTCGACGGAGCCTGCTCCGAGCGAGGTCGAAGGGCTCGGGTACGCCCTTGCCCCCGCCCGCCTCCAGCTTACAAACGCTTCCTCCTCCACCTGACCACTTTTCCGGTGTTTCCCGACAGATCGGCGACTCCTCGCCGGCCACTATTTCGGGTGCGCTTCGACCCATCGCGGGAGGAGGAGCTGTCATGAACACCTCATACAACGTCGGCCGGCGTGACCAGGCCCTGCGCCTGGTGCTGGGCTTCGCGCTCATGGTGGCGGGCGCGTCCGGCCTGCTCTCCGCCTGGCCGAGCCTGGGCTTCACGGTCGTGGGCGCGATGGCCATTCTCACCGGCATCGCCCGAGTCTGTCCGCTGTACCGGCTGGTCGGGATCAATACGTTCGGGCCGGAGCGCGAGTCACTGCCTTCGGATCCAGCCGCCAAGTCGTGAGCTGCGGCCAGCATTGCTCGGCGAGCGGAGCTTCCGCTCCGCTCGCCGGCGCGGACTGCTCACGCGTGCCCGCCAGCCTTGCTCTCGCAGCTCATGCACAGCCGGGCCCACGGCACGAGCGCCAGCCGCTCGAAGGGTATGGCGCTGCCGCAGTGCTCACACACACCGAACCACTCCGGTTGCTGGTAGAGCTTGCGCAGCGCCGCGTTGATCTGCTCCAGCAACTGCGCTTCTTTCTCGGCTAGCACGTAGTCCAGGTCCTCACGGGTATGCTCGATTTCGGCGACCTGGGGCACGGCGACGGCCTCCTCCGCGACTGGGCCGGGCGCCTCGAGCTCGATGCGCTCGTCCATCTTTGCGAGCACCCCCAGCTTGGAGGCACGCTCTTCCAAGAGGCTTCGTTCCAGGTATCTCCGTTCGGATCGCGTCATGGTAGCCTCGCGAGATCGAATCGGTGTGAGCTGCCGGCGATGGCGCGGCCGACATTACCCGCCACGCTCGCAATCATAGACCGGGCAGCGGGCCTCAGCGTGCGCCGTTCGCTGCGGCCGGAGACAGCGTCACCCAGTTCGGCAGCGTCCCCTCGCCGAATCCGCCGCTGTCACAGCCGAGCGGATCCGCATCGCGCTCGGCTCTCGTGATGATCAGGGAGGAGCGTGAAGAGACGCCGCGCGACAGGAAGTAATTCACGGCCGCGTCGGTGAGCACGTCGAAGAAGGACACGAGGAGACGAACTCGGGGATGCCCCGCTTGTCGAGGTCCCAAACGTTGTCCGCCCCGGGCCCGGTGCCGTCGGAGCACGCGAGCAGCGAGGCCAGGGCGAGGAGACCGAACGCGAAACGACTGAGATCCAGGGCTCGCCGGGCGCCTCCACAGAATCGGGTGCGCCCGAATGTGCCGCGGAAGCGAAACCCTCGCTATCGGGAGATCTCCGCGGGTGGCGTAGGAGATCTCCCGGCCCGCAACGGCCGCGATCAGCGCGCTCCCAGGAGCGGCGACGGCTCCGCGGCTGCGACCCGCACGCGGGCATCGACGATGCTCGCGCCGCGCTCGTGCACCAGGATGGGGTTGAGGTCCAGCTCGGCGATCTGCGGCAGCTCGTCGACCAGCGCAGCGACCCGCAGGATGGCGTCGATCAAGGCGTTCACATCGTGCGCTGGTCCGCCGCGATAGCCGGTGAGGAGCGGGAAGGTCTTCAGCTCGCGCACCATCTCCTCGGCGTCGCCGCGCGAGAGGGGCGTGAGTCGGACCGCCACGTCCTTGAGCAGCTCCACCAGCACGCCGCCGGCGCCGCACGCGATGACAGGGCCGAACTGTGCATCGTGCGCGACGCCGACGATCATCTCAATGCCGCGCGGCGCCATTCGCTGCACCAGGAATGCGCTCGGCGCCGTTCCCGCAGCGGCGAGCCGCTCGTTCAGCTCGCGCGCGGCGCTGGCCACCGCGCCCGGCGCCAGCGCCAGCCGCACCGCACCGGCCTCGGTCTTGTGCAGGAGTCCGCGTGCGATCGCCTTGAGCGCCACTTCACCATCCAGCTCGGCGGCGGCGGCGGCCGCCGCCTCGGGCGTGGCGGCGACGCGCTGCTCGAGCAGCGGCAGGCCGTAGCACGCCAGCAGCCCCCCCACCTCGTCGGGCGAGAGCCACTCTTCGCCGCGTCCCAGGGCGGCGGCGACGATGGCGGCAGCCTCCTCGCGGCGCACGTCCTCCAACTGCGCCGCGGCCGGCGGCGGTCGGCCGAGCCATTCTCCGTAGCGCGCAGCCCGGGCCAGGGCGATGGCGGCATCCTCCGGGAAGGCATAGGAGGGGATGCGCAGGTCCGCGGCGTGCAGCTCCTTGGGCATGCCGCGCGCTTGCATGAAGACCGTGAGCACCGGCTTTTCGCGGCCGAACGCACGAGCTCCATCCACGATCGCGCGGGCGACGTCCTCCGGTCGCGTGACCACCGGCGGTATGAAGATGACGACCAGCGCATCCACATTCGGATCGCGGCCGACGATCCCGGTGGCTGCGCGGTACTGTTCCGCGGTGGCCGATGCGATCATGTCCACCGGATTGGTGACCGTGGCTTCCGGCGGCAGCACCGCGCGCAACGCGGCCTGCGTCTCCGCCGTCAGCACCGGGATTGCGAGCCCCTCGGCCTCCGCGGCATCTGCGCAGAGGATGCCGGGGCCGCCGGCATTCGTCAGGATGGCGACCTGCCGGCCCCGCGGCGGCGGCTGGTGCGCGATCAGGGAGGCGACGTCGAACATCTCCTCGAGCGTGTCGGTGCGGATCACGCCCGCATGACGGAAGAGTGCGTCCACGGTGACGTCGGAGGCGGCGATCAGTGCACCGGTGTGCGACCCGGTCGCGCGGGCTCCCGCGGGCGAGCGCCCGCTCTTCACGGCCACGATGGGCTTCCTGCGCCCCACGCGCTGCGCGATGCGCTTGAACTTGCGGGGGTTCCCGAACGATTCCAGGTAGAGCAGGATCACGTTGGTATTCGGGTCCGCCTCCCAGTAGCGAATCAGGTCGTTGCCCGAGATGTCCGCCTTGTTTCCGACCGAAACGAAGCTGGAGAGGCCGAGTCCCAATGCGCTCGCGTGGTCCATGACGGCGAGGCCGAGCGCGCCGCTCTGCGACATGAACGCAATGCGGCCGGTGGGTGGCGGGGCCGGCGCGAACGTCGCGTTCAGCCGCACCTCGGGGTCGGTGTTGACCAGGCCCATGCAGTTGGGTCCGATCAAGCGCATCCCCGCCGCGCGGCAGATGCGCAGCAGCGCCGCCTGCCGTTGCTTCCCCGCCTCCCCCGTTTCTGCGAAGCCGGCCGAGATCACGACCAGCGCGCGCACGCCCTTGCGGCCGCACGCCTCCGCAACCGTGAGCACGTGCTCGACCGGGACCACGATCACCGCCAGATCGACGGGGCCCGGCACCTCCTCGATGACCGGGTAGGCGCGGACACTCTGGACGACGTCCGCGCTCGGGTTCACCGGGTAGACCGGCCCCTGAAACTCGTACGCAAGCAGGTTGTGCAGCACCTCGCCGCCGATCGTGCCGCGGCGGCGCGAAGCGCCGATCACGGCGACCGAACGGGGTCGAAGGAAGGCCTGCAGTGCGCTGGCCGCCGCAGTCCACTCGCGTTGCTCGAACCGCTCGAGCGCAGCGCGCGTGAGCTCGGTGGGGAACCGGACGCGAATCTCTCCCGGCGCCGGCTGGAGCTGGACGGGGAAGCCGGACTCGCGGAACACGGCGAGCATCTGCTCATTGTGGGGCAGGACGAGCGCCTCGAAGGCGCCAATGCCGCGCGTGGCTGCAACCTGCGCGAGCTGCCCCAGCAGGATCGTGCCCAACCCTTGCCCCTGGCATTCGTCCGCGATCGTGAACGCGACCTCTGCGCGGTCGTCCGCCGTCAGCGTGTACATGGCATGGCCGATGATCCGCTCGTCTCGGCCCGCGGTGGCGACCAGGCCGAACGAGCGCTCCGGCTCGGGGTTCGCCTCCCGCGCCGCTTCCTTTCTCAGCATCGGCTCGCCGACGGCGGCGAAGAAGCGGAGCGCGCGCGAGCGGTCCGACAGGCCGCGGTAGAAGGCGTACAGGCGCGCCTCGTCCTCGGGCCGGACCGGACGCACCCGTACGGTCGAGCCGTTTCGCAGTACGACGTCGGCCTCGAAGTGTGCCGAGCGCAGCACGCCCGGCCGGCTTGCCTCACGGGCGGGATCCATGACGTCAGAGGCTATACGATTGCGTTCCAGGTGGCAACTCGTGCGGCCCCTTGCTCGGGCCGCTGGTCGGGGTCTATCGGAGAAGGCGTGCGGCCATGCATCTTTGCGCCGTGCGCACGCTCGCCAGGGGAGGCTCGCCATGGGACGGAAGCACCGCGTGGAGATCCGCGAACTGGACCGGCCCGAAATCGAGCAGATTCTGGCGCGCAACCATTTGGGCCGCATCGCTTTTTCGTTCCGCGACCGCGTGGACATCGAGCCGATCTCCTACGTCTACGCCGATGGCTGGATCTACGGCCGCACCTCCGAGGGCGAGAAGCTCAGCGTGATCGGGCGCAACTGGTGGGTCGCGTTCGAAGTGGATGAGGTGGATGGCCCATTCGACTGGCGCAGCGCCGTCGCCCACGGCGGCTTCTATCGGGTCGAGCCGCTGGCCTCGCCGCAGGAGCGTGAGAGCTGGGAGCGCAGCGTCGCGATGCTGCGCACGGTGTTGCCCGAAACCTTCACGCCCGAGGACCCCGTGCCATTCCGGAATGTCGTGTTCCGGATCCGCGTGGAACACGTCCACGGCCGCGCTGCCACCTCCGGCGCGCCGTCGGCTCGGCGCGGTGCGGGGCCGGGCTAGTCGCAATGGAACGAACTCGAATCCTCATCCTCGGCGCCGCCGGCCGCGACTTCCATAATTTCAACGTGATCTTTCGCGGCGATCCGTCGTACGACGTCGTGGCCTTCACGGCGCAGCAGATCCCGCACATTGCCGACCGGCGTTACCCGGCCGAGCTCGCAGGGCCGCTCTACCCCGAGGGAATACCGATCTTCGCCGAGGAGCGACTCGAAGCGCTGATCCACGACCTGCGCGTCGACTGCTGCATCATGGCGTATTCCGACGTGGCGCACGTGGACGTGATGCACCTGGCCAGCCGCGCCAATGCGGCAGGTGCGGATTTTCGACTGCTGGGCGCGCGCCGGACCATGCTGCGCTCGCGGCTCCCCGTCGTCGCCGTTTGCGCCTCGCGCACGGGCGCGGGCAAGAGTCCCGTGAGCCGGGCGGTGGCCGCGGAATTCCGGAAGGTCGAGCTACGCGTCGCCGTTCTGCGTCACCCGATGCCATACGGCGACCTGCGCGCGCAACGCGTGCAACGCTTCGCGAGTAACGAGGATCTCGCGCGTCACCGGGTCACGATCGAGGAGCGCGAGGAGTACGAGTCACACCTCGCGATGGGGTCTCTCGTCTGGGCCGGTGTGGACTACCATGCGATCCTCGAGGAAGCCGAGAAGGAGGCGGACGTGATCGTGTGGGACGGCGGCAACAACGACACGTCCTTCCTGGAGGCGGATCTGTACGTTACCGTCGTCGACCCCCACCGGGCCGGACACGAGCTGACGTATCATCCGGGAGAAATCAACCTGCGATTGGCCGATGTGGTGATCGTGAACAAGGTCGACACGGCGCCGCCTTCGGCGCTTCTCCAGGTCGAGGACAATGTCCGGGCCGTGAACCCGCGCGCCGTCGTGCTCGAGGCGGAGTCGCCGATCGTGGTGGACGACCCCGCGCTGTTCCGCGGGCGCCGGGTCATTGCCATCGAAGACGGACCGACCCTGACCCACGGCGGCATGAGCTTCGGGGCTGCGGCGCTGGCGGCCCAACGTCACGGGGCCACGCTGGTGGACCCGCGGCCGTTCGCGGTCGGCGAGCTCAAAGAGGTATACGAGCGGTACCGTCACCTGGACCGCGTACTGCCCGCGATCGGTTACGGCGATCGGCAGATACGGGACCTGGAGGCGACCATCGCGGCCGCGGCGCGCGCGGGCGCGGACGCGGTCGCGATCGGCACGCCGATCGATCTTGGCCGTTTGATCCGCATCCCGATCCCTGCCACGCGCGTGCGCTACTCGTTTCGGCTGCGCGGCGGAACCCCGCTGCCCGAGCTGCTCGCGCCGGTGGTCGAGCGGGCCCGTACAGCGCGGCGGCTCACGCGCCAGCCGGCGCGGGGAGCGCCGTCGCATCCAAAGACCGAGATGATGAGGCCGAATGAACGTGGGGGCGCGACCAAGGCCGACGCGCGCGCTCGAAGCGAATGGCGGTCCCTGCCGAACGCGATCAGCCTCACGCGCTTCCCACTCGCCGTCGCCTTTGTGCTCGTGCCCGCGGCCCCCGTCCGGCTGGCGTTGATCACGGCCGCCGCCGCGAGCGACTGGATCGATGGACGCCTGGCACGATCGACCGGCAGGGTCACCCGCGTCGGAGAGCTCCTGGACCCGGTGGCGGACAAGACGTTCATGTTGGCCGCAGTCGGAGCGCTGGTCCTGGAAGGCTATCTCGCCGCGTGGATGCTGCCGCTCTTGCTCCTTCGCGATCTGGGTGTGATTGTGGGCGCCGGTGTGGCGCTGGCGCGTCGGCCGCACCTGCGTCTGCCGGCGCGGGCGCCGGGGAAGGTCGTGACGTATTTGCAGTTCCTGGCCACGGGCGCAATTCTGCTGCGACCGGGCTCGGCTCGCTGGATCGTTGCCGTGGTTGCGGCGCTCGGGCTCTACGCCCTGGCAGACTATGCCCGTGCACTCATGGGGCCGATGAGACCGATCGACCGCTGAAGAACCTGCGGATGTCCTGGCCGCGGCTGCACAGCGGGCGCGGCCCCCACCAGTGGAGGAGAGCGGCATGGACTGGGTGCGGCTGCATCTGTTGGTGAACCACTTTCCGATCATTCTGGGCCTGGCGGGCGCGCTCGCGGTGGTTGCCGCAGCCCTTGGTCGCAGGACCACGCTCTGGCACTATGCGGGCGTGACCGTTCTGCTCGCAGGCATGACCGCTCCGGTAGCGTACGTCTCGGGCACCCGGGCGGAGGAGCGGGTCGAGTCCTTCTGGTACGTGGAAGAGGACCAGATCGAGGAGCACGAGGAACTGGGCCTGATCGCGCTCATTGTCCTCCTGGTGGCCGGCGCCACGGCCGGCCTCTCCCTCTGGCGGCCGACCCCGACGCTGCGCGCCCTCTTCACGCTCGCCGCGCTCGCCGCGGCAGTGGTGACGGGAATGACCGCTCTCGAGGGGGGCGAGATCGTGCACGACAGCCCTGCGCTGGCGGAACGCCCGCCGGCCGCGGTCGCGCCCCCCAGATAAGCCTCTCCCAATGCCCCAGCACGCCCACGGCGCCCACGAACACGCGGTCGCCCACGACAAGCACGCGGGCCACAGCGTCGCAATGTTCCGGGACAAGTTCTGGATCTCGCTTCTCTTGACGGTGCCGACGCTCGTCTGGAGCGAGCTGCTCCAGGGCTGGCTCCGCTACGAGGCCCCGACCTTTCCCGGCTCGGCCTACATCCCGGCGCTCTTCGGCTCCACCGTTTTCTTCTACGGCGGCTGGGTCTTCCTGCAGGGAGCCGTGCGCGAGCTGCGGGACCGGCTCCCGGGCATGATGACGCTGATCGCGCTCGCGATCTCGGTCGCCTTTGTCTTCAGTCTGGCGGTCACGCTCGGCTTTGCCGGCATGCCGCTCTGGTGGGAGCTGGCCACCCTCGTCACCGTGATGTTGCTCGGCCACTGGATGGAGATGCGCTCGATCGCGCAGGCCAGTGGCGCGCTCAGGGAGCTGGCGAAGCTGCTCCCTGCCACCGCGGTGCGCGTAGTGGACGGGCGAATCGAGGAGGTGCCCGCATCGGCACTGCGCGAGGGCGATCTGGTGCTGGTGCGGCCGGGTGCCAGCCTGCCGGCCGATGGCGTGGTGCGCGAGGGAAAGAGCGCCGTCAACGAGGCGATGATCACCGGCGAGTCGCGCCCCGTCGATAAGGTGGAGGGCGACGAGGTGATCGCCGGAACCGTGAACGGCGCCGGATCGCTGCGCGTCGAGGTGACGAAGACGGGGGAGAAGACTGCGCTCGCCGGGATCATGCGGCTCGTCTCCGAGGCCCAGACTTCGCGGTCACGCGCGCAGGCGCTCGCCGACCGCGCAGCGTTCTACCTCACGCTCGTCGCCATTGGCACGGGCGGACTCACGCTCACTGTCTGGCTCCTGTTGGACGCCTCGGCCGCGTTCACGATCGAGCGGGTCGTCACCGTGCTGGTGATCGCGTGTCCCCACGCGCTCGGACTCGCGATCCCCCTGGTCGTGGCGATCTCCACCACGTTGGGAGCCCAGAGCGGCTTGCTGGTCCGCGACCGGCGTGGACTCGAGGAGGCAAGAAACCTCGACGGCGTCGTCTTCGACAAGACGGGCACCCTGACGCGCGGAGAGTTCCGGGTCGTGGACGTCGCCACGACGCCCGGGCTCGCGCCGGATCAGGCGCTGCGCCTCGCCGCCGCCATCGAGCACGACAGCGAGCACACGATCGCCCAGGGCATCGTGAAGAGCGCGGAGGAGAAGGGGCTGGAGCTCCCCTCCACGCGCGACTTCGCGGCGATTCCGGGTCACGGCGTACGCGCGGTGGTGGACGGGCGCGAGCTGCACGTGGGCGGGCCGGCGATGTTACGCAAGCTCGGTGCTACGCTCCCCGAAGAGCTGAAGGCCGCGATGGACCGTGCGGCCGAGCGTGGGCAGGCGTCGGTCGTACTCCTCGACAAGGAGCGGGCTCTGGCCGCCTTCGCCGTGGCCGACCAGATCCGCCCGGAGTCGTACGAGGCCGTGCGGCGCCTGCACGAGAACGGGATCGAGGTCGTGATGCTGACGGGCGACGCCCGCGCGGTCGCCGATGCAGTCGCGAAGGAGTTGGGTATCGACACCGTCTTCGCCGAGGTGCTCCCCGAGCAAAAGGTGGAAAAGATCCGCGAGCTCAAGGGCCGGGGCATGCGTCTGGCCATGGTCGGGGACGGCGTCAACGACGCGCCCGCATTGCTCACCGCCGACGTGGGCGTGGCGATCGGCGCCGGCACGGATGTGGCCGTCGAGGCGGGCGACGTCGTGCTCGTGAGGAGCGACCCGCGCGACATGCCCCGCGTGGTCGAGCTGAGCAAAGCCACCTATCGAAAGATGCTGCAGAATCTCTGGTGGGCCGCGGGCTACAACATCATCGCGATTCCGCTGGCGGCGGGCGTGCTGGCGAAGTGGGGGGTCGTGCTGCACCCGGCGGTCGGGGCGATCCTGATGTCGGCGAGCACCGTCATCGTCGCGCTGAACGCACAGCTGCTCCGGCGGATCCGCTTGTGACGCAGTCATCGTTGCCGGGTCCTCGCGGCAGCCCGCGGCCCGGACGGGTGATCCCCTACGCAAATCCGCGGCAATTCCTCACGCCGGATCCTCGCTGAAGCGCAGCCGCGTCACGACGGATGGTCATAGGAATACGCGCGGCCGATGCGCGCGTAGGGCACATTGCCGTCGTAGTAGCCGGTCACGTGAGCATACTTGAGCTCCTGCGTCGCGCCGACCTCGGACGTGTAATAGCCCACCAGCGTCAGTTCCTTCAGCCACGGGAAGAACGGTGGCGGCGCATCGCCCGCCGCCTTGAACGCCTCCTGTTCCATTCCCTGTAGCACCGCGACCTGTTGCGCGGGCGTGCTCACCAGGAACGGCGCACCGGCGGCAGCCCGGGCGCGCCCGTCGACATCGGCCAGGCCGGCCAGGAAGTGATCGCGTTCGTCGCCGGTGAAGATGTCGGTCAGCAGCGAGTCGATGAACAGGTGAACCCGGGCGGCGCGCGCGCCGGGCGTGTCGGTGGCGGGGATGATCAGCTCCGTGAGCGTGGCGAGGAGCTCGCCCTGCTCTGGTGTGAGCGTGCGGAGCGCCTGCCCCGCCGGCGCCGTGAGGCCGGCCAGGACCGCGCGTGCGACGGCGGGCGCGACCGGCGTGCCGAGCGCCAGGCCGATGACTCTGAGGGCGTCCCGACGGTTCATAGCTCGCCTCGCTTCATCTCGCGCACGGCATGATCGCAGGCGCGGGCGGTGAGCGCCATGTAGGTGATCGACGGGTTCTGGCAGGGAGAGGAGGTCATGCACGCGCCATCGGTCACGAAGACGTTGGGACAGTCGTGGAGCTGGTTGTGGGCGTTGAGAACGGACGTCTCGGGGTCGCGGCCCATGCGCGCCGTTCCCATCTCGTGGATGCCGAGTCCCGGCTCCGCCCCGAGCCCGCCCTCGGCATGGTGGTCGAACCGGCGGACGTTTTTCAGCCCGCAGCGCTCCAGCATCTCGGCCGAT
The DNA here is from genome assembly GCA_016207445.1 of Gemmatimonadota bacterium. Taxonomy (GTDB): domain Bacteria; phylum Gemmatimonadota; class Gemmatimonadetes; order Longimicrobiales; family RSA9; genus JACQPS01. The sequence continues at coordinate 13,537 of JACQPS010000029.1, forward strand.
GAGTCGGCCATGTCCTCGCGCATGGCCAGCTCGTTCTCTCCCCATGCGCAGTTGATGCGAAGCAGCGGGATGCCGTACGGATCGACCCGGTCCGGATCGAGCCGGACGTGGTTCTCGTAGCGCGGAAGCGTCTCACCGAAGGCGAGCAAGTGGACGCGCCATGGTCCGGGGTCGCGGAGCTGTGCCTTCAGGCTCGCGCCAAAGCCCGGCAACTCGTTTCCGCGGTCCCAGCTCGAACGATCGGCGCCGCCCTCGATGCCGTAGCCGCGCACGAACTGCTTCATCGTGGTTTCCGGACTGATGTTCCGGTAGCGCGGAATGTAGAAGCCGACCGGCCGGTTGCCGTAGTAGTAGCGATCGCGGAACCCGTCCACCTCGCCCGCCGCGCCGATCTGGAAATGGTGGTCCATCAGGTAATGCCCGAGCGCGCCGCTCGAGCTGCCCAGCCCGTCCGGGAAACGCGGGGAGCGCGAGTTGAGCAGGATCTGCGTGCTGCCCAGCGTCGATCCGCACAGGAAGATGACGCGGGCATGATACTCCCACATCTCCTTCGTCTCGGCATCCACCACGCGGACCCCGACGGCGCGATCCCGGTTCTCGTCGTAGATGACGCTGTGAACGACGCTGTGCGGACGCAGCGTGAGGTTGCCCGTGGCCACTGCGGCCGGAAGCGTGCTGCTCTGGCTGCTGAAGTAGGAACCAGTGGAGCAGCCGCGCCAGCACGGTCCGCAGTAGTGGCACGGCAGGCGGCCGGGCAGCGGCTCCGTCAGCACCGCCGCGCGCGCGATGGTCAGCCGGCGCTCCGGGTACTCGGCCTGGAGCCGGCGGCGGAGCTCCAGCTCCACCACGTTCAGCGGGATCGGCTTCTGGAACTCGCCATCGGGCAGGTGCGGCAAGCCGAGCTTCTCGCCGCTGATGCCGGCGAAACGCTCCACGTAGCCATACCACGGCGCGATGTCCGCATACCGGATCGGCCAGTCGATGCCGATCCCCTCGCGCGCGTTCGCCTCGAAGTCGAGGTCGCTGATCCGAAAGCAGTACCGCCCCCACATGAGTGACTTGCCGCCGACCTGCTGGCCGCGCACCCACGTGAACGGTTTCTCCTCGATGTAGGGGCTGTCCGAATCGCGGAAAAAGAAGTGGACGTTGGTCTCGCTCAAGAACCCCGTCCGCTGCTGGATGAAATAGTGCTGCTGCAGCAGCGCGGGGGAGAGCTGGCCGCGGTGTCTCAACAACCAGGGCGGCTTGTGCTCCGTAATGTAGTCTTTCTTGTGCTCGACGTTGCGGCCGCGCTCGAGCACCAGCGTCTTCAGGCCTTTTTCACACAGCTCCTTGGCGGCCCAGCCGCCCGCGATGCCGGATCCCACGACGATCGCATCGCAGGTCTGGGGCGCACGAGCAATGTGGATGGTTTTCACTTCCATTTCGGACCCCCCAGCCTTTTTCGAAGGGGAAGGTGCACGTGAAAAAGTCGTGCGTTGGCACTTTGAACGTCGGCACTCGAGAGTCGGCACTCGAGAGTCGGCACTCGAGAGTCGGCACTCGAGAGTCGGCACTCGAAGTTGCGGTGCCGAAGTTCCCCGCCGCAACCCCCCCTCCTCGCCCCTCGCGGTCTCGTCGCGCCCGTCTACAAGTCGGGCAGGTGTGGGAGATTCCCTTACAGGTCTTCCACGCCTGCCCGACAGTTTTGCGGAACCGCTCCCGATAGACTGTGGCCATGAGACGCGAAGATCGGGGTCGCGGGACCGACGGTTTGCAATACGACGCCGGGCGTTTCGCCGCTCGCGTCCGCTTCCTCGTGCGGCGCCTCCTCCGCGTCCGGCTGTTCACCAAGATCCTGCTCGCCAACGCGGTGATCATCGCGACCGCGATGCTCGCGACGGCGGCTGCGATGGGCGGGCTCATCACGCTGCCCATGGATGAAGCCGCAGTGGCGAGGATCGGCCTGCTGATCGCAGCGGGCGGTGTGGCGACGGTGGCCATCAGCGGCTTCGTCGTTCGCCTGGCGCTGGAACCGCTCCGGGAGCTGGAGCAGGCGGCCCGGCGCGCGGCGGCCGGCGATCTCGAGGCCCGGGCGCGTCCGTCGCCCCTGGCGGACAGGGAACTGGAGGCCCTGATCCGGGTCTTCAACGACATGCTCGAGCGCGTGGCGGTGTACCGCCGGCGCATGCGTGCCGTCACGGCGCGCGCGCTCGATACGCTGGAAGAGGAGCGGCGGCGGGTCGCGCAGGAGCTGTACGATGATACGGCGCAGGCGCTCGCCGAGCTCGTGATCCGGCTGCGCCTGGCCCGCTGCAACTGCAATGGCGCGGAGCGGGACCAGGCGCTCGAGGAGGTGCGCGCGGGGCTCACGGCGGCGATCGAGCGCGTGCGGCGCTACGCCGCCGAGCTGCGTCCTCCCTCGCTGGACCTGCTCGGGCTGGTTCCCGCCCTGGAAGGATACGCACGGACGCTGGAGGCGCGTGCGGGCATCAGGGTGAACGTGCGCGCCGATCCGGTGGCGGGCCTGCTGGTTCGCGATGCGGAGCTCGCGCTTTATCGCATCGTGCAGGAGGCGCTGGAGAACGTAGCGCGACACTCCGGCGCGCGCATGGCCGTCGTCGACATCCGCCGTCGGCCCGATGGTATCTCTGCCGTGATCCAGGATCCGGGCCACGGCTTCTCGCCCGAGCAGGCGGAACGCGATGGCGCGCTCGGACTCCTGGGGATGCAGGAGCGTGCGCACTGGGTCGGGGGCCGGGTTCGGATCCAGAGCCAGCGCGGGACGGGCACGCGCGTCGAAGTCGAAATGCCACTTCGCTCGAGGGAGGCGACGGCATGTCGGACGTGATCCGGATCCTGCTGGCGGATGACCACGCGGTGCTGCGCGCGGGCCTCAAGGCCCTTCTCGACGCGGAGCCGGACATGCGCGTGGTCGGCGAGGCGTCCACGGGCGAGGAAGCCATCGAACGGGTGAAGACGATCAAGCCCGACGTCGTCGTGATGGACCTGTCGATGCCGGGCATCGGGGGTCTCGACGCCACCAAGCAGGTCGCCGCACTCGGGCTGGTGACGCGCGTGCTGGTCCTGACGATGCACTCCGAGGAGGAGTATTTGCTCCCCGTGCTGGAAGCGGGCGGCAGCGGCTACGTGAAGAAGACCAGTGCCGATCAGGATCTCGTGCAGGCGATCCGCACGGTTGCGCGCGGCGAGGTGTTCCTCTACCCCAGCGCGGCCCGACTGCTGCTCCAGGGGTTCCGCACGCGTCAGAGCGAGCGGGAAGAGGATCCGCTGGCGCAGCTCAGCGAGCGCGAGCGGGAGGTCATGGCGCTGACCGTCCAGGGCTTCAGCTCCAGTGAGATCGGGGAGAAGCTCTTCATCTCGCCGAAGACCGTCGACACGTACCGTTCCCGCATCATGGAGAAGCTCGGCCTCACGCACCGCTCCGAGCTGATCAAGCTCGCCTTGCGCACGGGGCTGCTCTCCGCCGATTGAGCAGGTCCGGCGGCTGCCGCGCATCGGATCCGCGACCCTGGCAGGGGGTAGCACGCTTGCGGAACCGTGGGCGGTCGCAACCGGAATCCCGCCCGTCCTCTCGGGCCACCTTCGGCTCTTCAAACCTCGGAGCAGCAGTGCCGAAACGCGGCCGATCCGCACCGACGGCGGCCGACGAGCGCCAGCTCGTGGCCGCCGAGATTCTCTCCATTGCCGCCGACGCGATCATCTCGGTCGACGAGTCGCAGCGGATCATCCTGTTCAACGAAGGTGCGGACGAGATCTTCGGCTACGCGAAGCAGGAGATTCTGGGTCAGCCGCTGGACGTGCTGATCCCGGAGCGATTCCGCGCCATCCACCGGCGCGCGCACATTCCGGCTTTCGCGCAGTCTCCGACTCGAGCTCGCCGGATGGCCGAGCGCCGCGAGATTTTCGGAGTGCGCAAGAACGGGCAGGAGTTCCCGGCCGAAGCCTCGATCTCGAAGGTGGAAGGCCGGGGCGGCACGATCTTCACCGTCGTGCTGCGGGACACGAGCGAGCGCAAGCGCATCGAGCAAGCGCTGCAGCTCCTCGCCGATGCGGGCCGCGAGCTCGCTTCCTCACTCGATTACGAAACCACGCTCGGCACGATCGTGCAGCTCGCGATCCGCTCGCTCGCGGACTTCTGCGCCATCGACGTCATCGAGGAGGGGCGCGTGGTCCGGCTGACGGTGGCGCACCGCGACCCGGCCCACGCCGGACTCGCCGCAGCGCTGCGCGCGGTCCCGCTCGACCGCGGCCGCCCCCATCTCGTGTGGGAAGTCTTCCGCACCGGGGAGCCCGTGCTCGTGGAAGAGGTTTCGGACGCGCATCTGCAATCGATCGCGCAAGATGAGGCACACCTGCGGCTGCTGCGTGCGCTGGGTCCGAAGTCCATCGTCGCCGTGCCGCTGGCCGCGCGCGGTGAGCTGCTGGGGGCGATGCTCTTCATTGCCACGCAGTCGGGGCGCCGCTACAACGCCGCGGATCTCGCGCTGGCGGAGGAACTGGGCCGCCGCGCGGCGTTGGCCGTGGAGAATGCGCGCCTGTACCGCGATGCACAGCGAGCCGTACAGGCGCGGGACGAGCTGCTGGGCATTGTTTCCCACGATCTGCGCAATCCACTGACCGCGATCTTCGTGAGCAGTCGCGTTCTGCAGCGGGTGCTGCCGAAGGATATTCCCGATGCGGCCCGGCAGCAGGTCGATGGAATTCGCGTGGCCGCGCAGCAGATGGACCGGCTGATCACGGATCTGCTGGACCTGCGGCGAATCGAGGCGGGGCGGCTCCCGCTCGATCGTGACCGCCACGACGCCGCCTCCGTGGTCGCGGAGACCGTAACGTCGTTCCGTCCCCTCGCGGCCGAGAAGTCGCAACGCCTCGAGACGGCACTGTCGGAGGAAGGGCGCGCCGTTTTCGCCGATCGGGACCGGCTCCTCCAGGTTCTATCCAACCTCGTGGGCAACGCCGTCAAGTTCACGGCGGAGGGTGGACGCATCGGCGTGCGGATCACGCCGCGCCAGGACGCGGTTCAGTTCGAGGTGTGGGACACCGGCCCGGGCATTTCACCGGACCACCTGCCGCACCTGTTCGATCGCTTCTGGCAGGGCCGGCGCTCGGGGCCGCACAGCGTCGGCCTCGGGCTCACGATCGCGAAAGGGATCGTCGAGGCGCACGGCGGACGCATCTGGGTGGAAAGCGAGCTCGGCGTGGGCACGCGGGTCTACTTCACGATCCCGGTCGCGTCGACTGCTGCGCAGGCCTGATCTCAACACGGCAGACGGCCACACGGGTCTCCCTCCGCGTCTGCGCGCGCCTCTGCGTCCTCAGCCCGCGTGCGACAGATACGCCCGCACCAGCGGCGGGAGGTTGCGCCGGACGAGGGCCCGCTCGATCTCGTCGCGGCGCTCACCGTTCAGCTCGGTGAGCAGGCGGAGCTGGCCGGCCTCCTTCGCGGCGATCGGGACGCCATCGCGGAACAGGATGCGGCTGCGGGTCACCGCGGCGATGCGCTCGCCCGGCGTGACGATGCCGGTCAGGTTCAGCGGGTCGGCCGCGCTGAGCGCGAGCAGTCGGCCGGCGGGCTTCTCGCGCCGCGCGGCCCGGAGCTGCGGCACCGCGTCCGGCAGCGCGAACTGCTCGCCCGAGAAGCCGGCCACGAAGCGCCCGCCCCGGATCTCGCCTCGAGCCTCCAACCGGCGATAGCAGAGCGCGAGCTCGCGCCACGGCGGCGCGCCGGCTTCGCGCAGGACCAGCTTGCGGAATACGACGCCGTAGCGGCGCAGCAGCGCCCATGCGTACGCCTGCACCGCCCGCTCGCGCGCGTCACGCGCCGCCCGCGCCGGGTCCGCGCCGGCGGCCTCGCCCGCGCGCTCGGATGCCGCCGGCCGCAGCAGCGACCAGCGCCCGGCGGTCTCCACGCCGTACGGTGACAGGCTGCGCCGGCGTCGCGAGAGGATCGGCTGGCGACGGCTCGCCGGCGTGAGCAGCGCCCGCAGTCCCGCGAAACTGTCCGACGTCACCGCACCTGCCGCCGCGAGCTCGCCGAGCGCCTGCTCGACCTGCGTGGGCAGCAGCCCGGCCTCGCCCGTCAGCTCGTGGAAGAAAGATGCGCCGCGGCGTGCGAGCGTTTCCTGTACCGCACGCGCGTACGAGGACAGGCGCGGCGCGGCATCGGAGCCGCCGCCGGCTTCGCCGGAGCTCGAGCCGGCGCGCAGCGCGAGCCACTCGTCCTTGTGCGCGCGCGTGAAGACGGCGATGGGCGAGGAGCGGAGCGGCGCGCTCGCCTGGCGGCCCGAGCCGTTGCGGACCGGCGGCGAGAGCCGGCCCCACGCGACCCGGCCGCTCAGGCACAGCCTGTCGAGCAACTCGGGGCCGTAGCCGTCGACGCGCGCCGGCAGCACGTCGGCTTCCCAGGCCCCGGCGGCGAGCTCGAACCCGTCGAGCTGCTCGAGCACACCGGCCAATCCCTCGAGCCCGGCCGCGCGCGCTTCGGGCTCGACCCGCTGCCAGCGGAACAGGAAGCGCATGAAGTCGGCCGCGTTGACCGGCTCGATCTCCGCGCGCAGTCGGGTCAGCGTGTACCGGTGGATGCGTGCGAGCAGCCGGCGGTCGCACCACTCGCGCCCGCTCGCTCGCCCACTCGCTCGCTCGCTCGCGCCCGGCGTGAACTGGCCGCGCAGCACGAAGCCCTCCGCCTCGAGCGCGATGAGCGCGGCCTCCGCGTCTCCTTCCGCGATGCCGAGCGCGTCGGCCAGCGCCGCGGCCGTGACCGGACCGAGCAC
>JACQPS010000201.1 GCA_016207445.1 Gemmatimonadota bacterium
CACGAGGCCGCGGATGGCGCCGGGCGGATCCTGAAATACGGCGAGAGCGAGCGCGAGGGTGAGGAGCATTTCTTTTTCGGAGATTCAGATGCGAACGGCGGCACTCGAACACCGGCACTCGAACAGCGGCACTTGAACAGCGGCACACCGGTTCCGCCGTGCCGGAGTTCAAGTGCCGATTCTCATGTGCCGATTCTCAAGTGCCGATTCTCAAGTGCCGATTCTCAAGTGCCGATTCTCAAGTGCCGATTCTCAAGTGCCGCTTTTTGATTTCATTCCGCTCCGGCCCGGAATACTACTTCTGTGCCTCCACTATCCGCGAGCGGCGCGAGAATGCGAACGTCCGCGCCATCCTTGAGCAGATACGGCCGGCCATCGACCTCGATGCTGGCCCACACGGCCGCGCGCGGCACCTCGATGCGTACCGCGCCGGGGCCGCCGCCCTCGAGCTCCAGATGGCCGAGGCCACTCGTGAAGCGCGCCGTCGCGGCGCCGCCATCGGCGCGCACGGCCGCGGCCTCGCCGTCGACCAGGCGCACGTGGATACGGGTGCGCGCGTCCGGTCCTCGCAGTACGATGCGCACGCGCCCGTCGCGGGGCAAGACGGAAACACCCGCCCCGTCCCCGACGCTCCGCGCCGGTCCCGCTCGCGGCCCGGGCGTCGCCTGCGAGAAGAGCGACGCTGCTTCCTGCCACGCCCCGGCCAGCCACGCTCGCACGGGCGAGCCCGGGATCGCGGCGGACGCGACCGCGGCGAGGCCGAGCAGGAAGAGCGCGGCGCGCAGCAGCGCCGATCGCGTCGACGGGGCCGCGCCAGTCAACCACCTGCGTGCACTGCCGGGAAGACCGCCGGCGTGCGCGCGCACGAGCTGGAAGGCGTGCGCGACGTCGTCGCTCGCGAGCGGCTGGTCCGCACGCGCCAGGCTCGTGGCCAGCACGTACGCCGCGCCGCGCAGCGACGCGAGCTCCGCCGCGCACTCCACGCATGCGGCGACGTGCCGCTCGACCGCCGCGTTCTCCTCCGCCGCCAGCTCTCCGTCCAGGTAGGCCTGGAGCGTTCCCTCGGCCACGTGCTCCATCATCCCTGCTTCGCTGAGAAGGCAGTGTCCTGTGCTGCCGTTCGAACGTCAGAGGCCCGCTGCGACCGGTACGCCTCCGCGAAGCGGCGAAGCGCCCGCGCCACCAGCGTTCCTACCGAGCCGGGCGCCACGCCCGTGGCGCGCGCGATCTCGGCATACTTGAACCCCTCCTCCCGCATCAGCAGCATCTGCCGGTCTCGCGGCGCCAGCCCCTCCAGCGCAGCCCGCACCGCCGCGATCTCCGCCCGCCGCTCCCGCTCCTCCTCCGGACCGGGGATCGACGACGCCGGCGGACCGGCCGATGCGAGCAGCCGCTGCCGCCGCGTCGTCTTCCGCACCCCGTCCCGCACCAGGTTGGTCGCCACCGTGAACAGCCACGGCCGCGCCTCCGCTTCCGGCAGACGCTGGCGCAGCAGTCGCACGAACGACTCCTGCGCTACGTCCTCCGCCCAGTCCGCGTCCCCGGTCAGCCGCTGCAGGTAGCGAAAGAGCGTCGGATAAAGCCGCCGAAAGACCGCCTCGAAATCCACGGGTCCCGCGCAGGAGCGTGCAGGGAGGAAACGCGCTGGCTTCCGCCGTTGTGACAGGCCGAGCCCGCGAATAGTTCCCTCGCGGCTGCACCGTCACGAGCCCGGCGCCGCTCCGCCAGATGTTTTCGCCCGCCCGCTGCGCGCGGGAAGCGGGCGCGCCGACAGGTTCACATGGTACTTGCCAGCAACCGCAGACAGCTGCCCGGCGCGCTGGCGCCGCCCAGGGTCAGTCCGAGCAGGCGTGCCGGCATCCTGACCTTGTCGTCGCCGCCGCGCGTCCCGATCCAGCCCTGCCCGAGCAGACGGAACAGCTCCTCGTCGCCGGGGAAACGCACGAGCGATGCACGCGACTGCTCGACCCACTCCTGGTAATCGTGACCGAGCCCGAACACGATCCAGTGCGGGTTCATGCACGGCGCGATGGTATTGAACGAGCCGAACGCCTCCCAACGGATGCCGCGCGGCAGCGCGGGATCGTTCACGCGCGCCGGCAGCTTGCCGACCAGCTCGTGCAGCTCGGGTGCGAGATCGCCCGACTGCGCGAGCTCGGCCGCGCGCGCGGCGCCCGCGCGCGCCCAGGCCAGGTCCTCCGCCTCCGGCGTGCGGCCGGTCGCGCGGTAAACGCTCTGCAGCCCCTCACCGGCCAGTCCGACGATGACCAGCCCGACCAGGTTGTCGATGATGAGCGGCGGCTGATCGACGAGCAGGAACCCGAGCGACATCACGTCGCGCAGGTTCTTCTCGGCCTCCACGCCGCGGCCTTCCGAGAGCTGGAGCGACGCCACGGCCAGGCGCGCGTACGCCGCCTCGCGGATCGCGCGGTACTGCGGGATCGGGATGTCGAACCCGCTCACGTTCGCGGGGAACGGCAGCTTCCAGCGTGTGGCGACGACGTCGGCCGCGCCGGCGCGCGCGAGCAGCGAGATGTCCGCGTGCGCCGGATGTTGCGCGATGTGCTGCAGCACGACCCGCTCCTCGAAGGAGAGCGTGAGCGGCGAGCGCGCGAGCAGATCGCTCACCCACTGCGACGCGTTCTCCGGCCCGCCCGGCGTGGCGCGCGGGAACCACGGCTCCGGATAGCTGCGCACCGGCATCTGGAGCACCGGGTCGCCCGGTCCGGTCTGCCCGACCAGCAGCAGACTGTGCAGCGCCTCCCCCGCCTGCTGCGGCGTGATCGCGGGATCCGCCGGCACGCGGTAGCGCCGCAGCAGCTCGACCGCACCCGCCCGCTGCTGCAGCTCGCTGAAGGTCGGGACCGAGACGCGCACGTACACGGGGCCGATGAAGGTGGTGAAGGCGAGGGACAGCAACGGGACCAGGAGCAGCAACCCGAGCGCCACCAGGCCCACGGCCGTCGCGCCGAAGGCGGCGGTTCGGCCGAGCGCGCCGCGCGCCGGGCCGCCGTCCCCGCGCATCTCCTCGTAGCGCTGGTTCCAGTTGGCGACGAAGCTCTGCACCTGCACTTCGTCGGGCGGCGCGTAGCCGGAAGCGCGGCGCGCGGCGCGTGCGAGCGCGTCGTGGATGATGCGCACGATGAAGGAAGCGAAGAGCAGCAGGCCGAGCGGCACCAGCGTCAGCGCCCACATGCCGCCGGGCGAGAGCGCGCCGCGCGCGGCCAGGAGCACCGACAGCACGACGCCGATCGGCAGCCACAGGCCGGCCGCCAGCATCAGCGCCCCCAGGCTCAGCCGCAGGTTCACCATCACGCGCCGCTGGCTAGGGTGCGTGTTCGCGTAGTTGCGCGCGCCCTGCAACAGGAAGCCCATGTCGCGCCGCGAATCCAGCGCCGCGTGCGCGAGCGTCAGCCAACCGTAGCCGTGCCGCGTCGCCTGACGCGCACGCCAGAACATGCGCAGCAGCTCGAGAAACGGGTACGCCAGAATCACGATGCCGAGCAGCGTCGTGAGTACCGGCACCCACCAGCTCCCGCCGAAGGGACCCAGGCCCGCTACCCGGCTCTCCGTCGCGATCGCCCACAAGAGCGGCGTGGCCAGAACCACACCGCCCACGAGCAGCCACCGGATCGCGGACCAGAGCCGACCCTGCATCGGCTCGAGTCCGGGCGGCGGCCAGGACAGCGCGGGCGTGGGCGCCGCGCCCGTCAGGTCCGATGCGCGCCGGGCCGGAGTGGGCGTGGGGGCGGAGACTTGCTGTTCCATGAGGACCTCGCGAGGGGGGAAGATGCAGCGAATCTACGGCATTCTACGTGTATATTCGCGAGGCGGGTAGGGGCAAGATGCTTGTTCACACTTGCCGTCCAGGAAAACAATTGTGAAAATCGGCACATGAGAGGCGGCACTTGAACTGCGGCACTTGAACTGCGGCACTCGAACTGCGGCACCTGTACTTCGGCACCTGAACGGCGGCACAGCGGTGAACTCCGCTGTGCCGATTTTCTTGTGCCGATTTTCTTGTGCCGATTCTCGAGTGCCGGTGTTTGAGTGCCGATTGACACGTGGCGATGCTGGAGTGCCGATTTTCGGATGCTGGCAAGAGTTGAAAGTCCAAAGGGTCGAACGATGTCAATCGGCTGGGTTTCGACTTTCAACGCTTTTTCCGCAGCACCGTTTTGCCTTTGAAGTTCCGCACGTCCACGCGCGTGCCGTCGAAGGTGCCGACGGTAAACGTGAGCTGCTTGCCCTGCAGATCGCGCGCGGTCACCAGCCGCG